>NZ_JABUEX010000064.1:0-10540 GCF_013314835.1 Syntrophothermus sp. | reverse complement strand
GGTTAAGTATGTTTTACGGGAACTGGCCCGGCCAGATTTTGCTGCCCTTATTGGCTAACCTGTTCCCTGGTGAGCCTCAGAGGGCTTAAAAGGCAGCGCCGTTAGGGGAGCCTTGACAGCCGGGGTCCCCGCAGGTGGTACAATGGTTTTTGCGACGGGGCGCTGGTTATTATCTTTACCTGTTCCCCGGAGCCGCCCCGTCGGTGGGTTTGTCTGACCACCTGCGGGGTGGATGTCAAGGCCGCTGCCTTGAAGCTAGTGTTTTTGAGCGGTGAGGTCTCATAACGGGAAAATTTTTTGTGGAGATACCTACTAGATCTTGACACGGACGCAAGCTAAAACATGCTTGAAAGTGAACCAGATAAAGTTTAGAGTTATTAGGGCAATAGAAGGGACTTTACCACTCCTAATAATGGGCTTGTAAAAGGTTGCCCGGACGGTTAAAAAGAACCCCTGCCAACCACGGGCAGCCGACGCCCGCTTCAAGGCGGGCTGTTTACAGGATTAAAACTATACCCGAATGGTACTGATTTTCTGGAACCCTGCTCTTCTTCATCATTCTTGTATCCATAAGAGAAACCATTTACCCATAATATCTACCGTTATAGTATATTTTGCACTCTTTGCACCACCAAAACCCTGCCTGACTGGCTGGCCATCCAGCCTGAAAATAAAAATATTTTTTGGAGGGATTACTACCGTGAAAAAAATCTGCCCTTCTGCCGATGAAGTCCTCTTTCAATTCATCTCCAGCCGGGACGGTGTGGAAACGGCCTTTGACCGCCTGTCCGGGCAGCAATCGAAATGCGGTTTCGGCCTGCAGGGAATATGATATTCTGCTGGGGGAACCACAGCTGTCCTCCCAGCCGGTGGGTTTTGGCGTGGTGGACCCGGATTACATCAACATCATGGTCACCGGTCACCAGCATGCCCTGATCGGCCCGGTCCAGGAAGGCCTGACCCGGCCCTGGGCGATGGAACTGGCCCGCCAGGTCGGGGCCAGAGGTTTTAAAATTGTAGGCTGCACCTGTGTGGGCCAGGACATCCAGTCCCGGGGCGGTGAGGTGTTCGCCGACCATGCGGGCAACAACTTCACCAGTGAGGCGCTGCTGGCCACCGGCGGCATAGACCTGGTGATCAGCGAATTTAACTGCACCCTGCCGGGTATTGAGGAGGTCTGCCGCCAGTATATGGTGGCCCAGATCTGCGGCCCTGGCCGACGGCGCCTTCGGCCTTGCCCTGGGACTGCCCCTGCACCTGGCCCAGCCGCCCTTCATTACCGGCAGCAAGCTGGTCACCCGGGTGCTTACGGAAGAGATGGAAAAGCTCACCGGCGGCAGGGTGATTGTGGAAGAGGAAATCGGGAAAGCGGCGGAGCAGCTGGAACAGGTTATCCAGCAAAGAAGGGCGGCCCTGGGGATCTAGACGCCGGGTCCGTAATTTTTGATGAAATGGGGGCTTCTGATATCCCTTCTACTTCCCCCTATCTTATACACCCGCTCTGAAACTGGAGCGGGCTTTTTTGTCTGAGCCAGAGGGAACCTTGATGAGGAAAAACCTTGTCGATCCGACATCGTTCGACAGTGTTCCCCTTGACGCTCTTTCCAGGAAGTGGTCCAATTGAATCTGGTGCAAGTTGGCGAAAGGGGGAAGTTTTTGCTGGATCTCGGCAGGACGATCCTGCGGCTGGAAAAAGCCAGGAGAGAATTGGTGGCCGTTGATCCCGGCGACAAAGAGAAACTCCTGGCGGCCAGCCGGAAGGTGGATAAGCTGATCTTAGAGTACTACCAGGCTAAAGCTCGGCCCATGGGCATCGGAGGCTGCGGCGGGGAATAACCGTCTGTTTCTTCTCTATTCCGGGGCAGGATTTTGTTCCCCGAAAAATAAAAAAACATCCGGAGAAAAGTGTTCAAAAGGAGCGGTGGATTGCATGAACCCGGGTCGAGGAAAAGACGAACTTTACCGGCTGGTGGACGCTCTGCCAGAGGAAAAAGCCGAAGCGGCGAAGAAGTTTCTTGAACTCCTGCTCGGCGCCAGCAGTAAACTTCTGCCGGAAAAATTGGTGGAAAGGCTGGACCTCTTCGAAAGAATCATTGATTCCCTCCCGGATGCCACCCTTGCCGTTGACCGCGAAGGAAGGGTGCTCGTGTGGAACCGGGCCATGGAAGAAATGACGGGGGTTAAGAGAGAAGAAATACTGGGCAGGGGCGAATACGCTTACGCAGTCCCGTTTTACGGGGAGAAAAGACCCATCCTCGCCAACATCCTGCTCGGCAATGGTACACAGTGGGGACAGCAGTACGATAAAATCGAATTAAAGGGCCATATTCTTGTCGGCGAAGGTTTCGCTCCTTTCGCCCGCGGCGGCAGGGGGCTTTACTTCTGGACGCTCGTGGCCCCAATTTACGACGACAAGGGGAACCTCTTAGGGGCAGTCCAGTGTATCCGCGATATCGGTGAGCGCAAAAAGATGGAGGATGAACTTAGGCGCTGCAGCACCCGCGATGCCCTCACCGGGCTGTACAACCGTGCTTTCTTCGAGGAAGAGCTGCGCCGGCTGGACAGGGGACGCTCTTTTCCTGTCAGCCTCATTTTATGCGATCTGGACGGCTTGAAAGTGGTCAACGACATGCTGGGGCACGAGCAGGGTGACGAGTTATTGCGCCGTGCGGCCAGAGTAATTGCGAGCTGCGTCCGGGGTTCCGACGTGGTGGCCCGGGTCGGCGGGGACGAGTTTGCTGTAATCCTGCCCCAAACAGACCGGAAGACGGCGGAAGAAGTGGCAAAGCGCATAAATGAGGCCGTTGAAAAGGACAACATGCAGCATCCGGATCTCCCTTTGAGCATCTCCGTGGGTGTGGCGATGGCAAAAGATGCTTCGCGCCGGCTGTGGGAAGTCTACAAGGAAGCAGACGACGCGATGTACGTGAACAAGCTTGCCAGCGGGAAGGACCCGCGGGCGGCGGTGATCCGTGCCCTCAAGGCAGCCCTGGCGGAGAAGGATTTCCACAACACGGAGCGCATGAAAGAGATTGCCTGCATGCTGGGAGAGGCGTTGGGGCTCTCGCGTGAAGAAATGGACGGCCTGCGACTCCTGGTGGAGATACACGACATCGGCAAGCTGGGAGTGCCGGACCACATCCTCTTCAAGCCCGGTCCTCTGACTGAAGAGGAAAGGAAAGAAATCCAGCGCCATTCCGAAGTGGGGTACCGCATTGCTCTCTCCTCCGGCGAGCTGGCCCCGGTGGCCCCTTACATTCTCCAGCATCACGAGCGGTGGGACGGGCGGGGCTATCCCCTGGGACTGAAGGGGGAGCAGATCCACCCTCTTGAGCCGTATCCTGGCCGTAGTCGACGCCTACGACGCGATGACATCGGATCGCCCCTACCGCGGTGCAATGTCGCACGAAGAGGCTCTGGAGGAACTGAAGAAGTATGCAGGGAGCCAGTTTGACCCGCAGCTGGTGGAGATTTTTGTGAGATTGCTGGCAGGAGAGAGGGAAAGCTGCACGGAAGAGAATGTGTAGGATAAAGGGAGAGATGCTTGTGGCCAAGCTGCACCCGGCGGCGGAGGAAAAATTCGCCCTGGCGCCTGCCGACCCGGAGACCAGAAACGCCCTGTTGCTGCTGATTATTCCCCCTGGTGTCCTTTCCCTGGTGGGCGTAGCAGTCGGCGTATCCGACCCGGCGGAACTGCCGGGTTTCTTAGTCGTTCTGTGCGGCATAGTGCTGATGACAGTGTTGCTGATGGCGGTTTTCTTTGCCTTTACGCGCCCAGGGAATAAGGATCACCAGGCGTCTGTTTCGCCCGGTGTTCGTGCCTTACGCGCAAGTGAAGAACGTTGCGACGCAGCGTTTTGCCGGGCCGCCTTTCGCCATCGTACGGTTGGGCTCCTACCCGCCGTGGGGGCTCTTCGGCTATTTCGGCCGGTTCAAGGTGGAGTGCCTGGGGTGGATCAGGGTCTACGCCACGTCTTGGCAGAACGAGATGGTTGTGCTGGAGACCGACCGGGAACCGTACTTTCTTTCTCCGGCGGAACCGCAGAGGTTTTGCGGTGCGCTGCGGACCCGGCTTAACGGCACTGCGGGTTAGTGGTGCTGCCTGGCGCGTCCGGGGGTACGGGCCGCAGTTGAAGGCTGCCGGAGTGGGGAGGTGCTGAGGCTGTGGGGGAAAAAGGTGGTGCTGGTATTAAGTTTACTGGTGACCGCATCCGGAATCATCCTGGCGACACTCTTCCTGCCGGTGGCGGCGGGGACGGGGACTGAGGAACTGCGCGCAGTGCGGTTGGGACGCCCTTTCTGGTTCGTGGTGCAGGACCAGAGCCGCTACAGCCCGCTGGGGGATGTGTGGATCACACGCTTGCTCTCCCCGTGGGAGTGCCCCTTTGCGGTGGTATGGTGGCGCTTTCTGGCGTCGTGTGCAGCCGTGGCGGGTCTGCTGTGGCTTGTGCTGCGCGCGGTTGCGCTGCTGCCCGGCCGGCGGGCGGGTGCCGGCCGGGCGTGAGCGGGGGAGGTTCCTTGCCCGCGAGGAGGACTGCCTGGGGCGGTTGGAAATCATCGGTCATTTCCGGTAGCCAAAGTGAAGCGGGAGGGACGTTTATATGGTTCAGGCGGACGGGATTCGGGATTCTCGTCGCGCTGGGTGCGGTTCTGATGACCTTTTGTGTCTGGTTTGCCTGGTTTCGCCTGGTTCCGGCTTACGAGAAGATGGTCCAGACCGGCGACGGGGCCGCGTTCGGTCTGGGGCTCCTGATGGTGCTCTGGTGGTTCCTGCCCGCTTTGACTGCCCTGGTGGTTGGTAATGTGTTGCTCTGGCGTGCGCCGGGTTCCGTACCGGCCGTTCTGGGACGTCCCCTGGCAGTGGGGGCCTGGGTTGGTGCGGCGCTGGCGGTGATGTGGGCGCTGCCCCAGGTTTCCGGTTTTCTGTGGGGCACGTGCGGGTGGTACGTGCTGCGGATGATTGCTGCGGAACTTACAGCCCATCTGCTCCTCCTGGCCCTGGGGTTGCTGCTCGCCTGGGCTGGCGTGCGGCTGTGGCGGAACGTGTAGGCCTTGCGGTGGTTGACGTGTCCCGACCGGAAAGGATTTTCTGCCGACACAACGTTATCTACCGTCTTTTGCCGCGGCGCCGCGTGGTGCTGAAAATGGTCATTCCCGGCCTGGTTCTGCTCTTCCTTTTCGGCCTGGCGGCGGGATCCGGCGGCGTGGTGGAGCGAGGGTGTTCATTGTGGGACGCCGAGAGCTCATGGTTGCCCTTCTCGGCTGGTCTTTTCCCCTGGCCGGCGGCGGCACGGCGAAAGTCTATACCACCCCCTGGGACCGGATGATGCGGATCAAGGCCTCCCGGGAAATTTACCTTCTTTCTCCGGCAGAGCCCGAAGCCTTTATGGAAGCGGCAAATCTGATGGCGACAGAAGAAAAGCAGTAAAAGCAGATCTGGCGCAAAAGAGGAGGGGTGATTTTGACCACTGCTTTTGGGTTGGTCCGCATGGGTTGGGAGTCGTTCAAGAAGAGGCCGTGGCCGCTTTTGGGAGCGTGGCTCGTGGTTTGCGTCGCGCCCGAGCTCGTCCTGTGGGCAGGAGGCGCGATGGTCAGCTCTACCGCTCCGGGGCCGAACGGAGAACCCACTGCGGCCGGCCTCATCGTGTTCGGTATTCTGTGGGTGCTTTACTGGGTTCTGTACTTCGTGTTGACGCCAGGATATACCGGGGTGCTGCTGGCTACCGCTAGCGGCCAACCAGTACGCACACGCGACGTTTTCGCAAAGTGGCGGCTCGGCTGGCGGTACTTCCTGGCGACGGTGCTGTGGTTCGTCGTTAGCTCGGTCGGCTTTTTGCTCCTGATCATCCCGGGAATATACATCTTTTACCGCCTGCGCCTGTACCCGTTTTTCCTGGTGGATCACAACTGCGGCGCCGTGGAGTCTCTGCGGCTGAGCTGGGCCGCGACGAAAGGGCGCGTCCTGCGGATGCTGGCCCTTGACCTGGCCGGTTTCCTCGTTATTCTGCTCGGTTTCGTCTGCCTGGTGGTGGGCGCGATCCCGGCGACCCTGGTCTTCTCACTTGCGTGGGCGCACTTCTACCGGGAGGCGGTATCCGGTTAGTCGTGCCCGCCTGCGCTGAGCGTCAGGCGGCTGTGAGGGCAAGAAGAGATTTGCCCGTGTTACATTTTGCCGGCGGAAGGGGTTTTCGTGAAAAAAGAAAAACGGGAGGGAAAACCGTGGCCGATACAACGGGGCGCAAACTGGTCGTTCTGGTTCTGCTGGCCGTCATCGTGGCTCTGGCCGTTCTTCCGGGCGGTTGCATGAGCGTGGAAACCCGTGCGCTCGAAAGCGAAAACGCCAGGCGCGTCTTGTAATTGGGGGAGAGAGAAGCCATGCAAAACGTCTGGAAAAAACTAGCCTTTCTGGCGGCTTTAATTTTGGTCTTCGGGGCACCGGTACTAGGCGCCCTGGCGGTTCGGTGGAGGATTTCCGACCTCAGTTCAGGCAAGCCGCCCACTGCCGGCAGGGTGGCCTGGGTGGCCGAAGGAAAGCTCTGGGTTAAAGATTTGCCCAACGGAAAGGCGAGACAGCTGGCCGCCGGGGAGAATATTTCCCGCCCTGCCTGGTCGCCGACGGGCAGGTGGCTGCTTTTCCGCCGTGGCGAAGACCTGTGGCTGGTCGGGGTCGGTAGGGGTAAGGCCCGCCGCGTGGCGCAAAGGGTGGACGAGTTCGCCTGTTCCCCGGTGGCGGACGTCTTTGTCTGCACCGCAGGCGGGGAACTTTGCTTGGGCGAGCCGGCGAAGGAGAGGCCCCGCGTCCTGGTGAAGCGGGAGGCCGGTTTTGACCTCGGGCGCATCGCCTGGTCGCCGGACGGCAAGTGGGTGGCTTTTGAGCGGTTGAAGGTGGGTCAGAGTGAGGCGGGCCAGGTAGGCATCTGGAAGGTAGACGCCGCTTCGGGCGCCGTGGCACGGGTGTACATCTCCCGCCTGCGCTTCGACCGGGAAAGGGGCGTGGTGGGTGAGGTGCCGCGGCTGGCGGGCTGGTCGCCCGACGGGGAGATGGTCATCTTGTGGCGCGGACCGTGTTCGGCTTCCATCGAGGCCGACGGCCTCCCTCTCGGCCTGGCCCCGTCAGACGGCTACGAGGAGCCAGTTCCCGTTGTGGGTAAGGGCTGGAATTGGGAGAGTGCTTGGGAGAGCGCCGTTTTAGTTCGGCCTGGTTTTGTAGCCACCGCACCAGGGAAGCTGGCCTTCGTTATTGGCGCGGGCCGGGACACCTGGACGAACAAGCGACTCGCTGTCTACGATTTCCAAAGCGGTGAGCTTGCCTACCTCACCGGCGCCGACTGGGCGGTAATCGATCCCGCCTTTTCCCCGGACGGAAAGCTCTTGGTTTACAGCGCGGGGCCGGAAGTCAAGGATGCGGGCGGGTACGAGCAGACGTTGCGTCAAGGTCTGGCGTCGCGCAGGCTCTGGGTGGTGGGCACCGACGGCGGGAAGCCGCGCCGGCTTACGAACGATCCGGCCTATCGCGACGAGCGGCCGTTTTTCTCGGCCGACGGCCGGTACATACTTTTCGCGCGGCTCGACGGTGAAAACAAGGTCAGCCTGTGGCTGGTGCAACCCGACGGTAGCGGCCTTGAGCAGGTGGTGGAGAGTATCGGGCTCCTGACCGGAGACTTTACCTTCGGCTATTACGGTGCCGTGACCTGGAACGAGCTTTTCGCCTACTGGCCGGGCGTTGCCGACGCCGCGCTCATCAATGCGACGAAGGGCACGCCGGAAGCGAAGAAGCTCCTGGCCAGGTACCCCTGGGCAAAGATCGTCGTTGACCGGAGCGGGAAGCTGGCGGTAGATTTCCGAGTGGATAAGCTTGAAAGCGGCGATGAGCCCGGGCCCTACCTCCGGCTGCGGGTTTTCATCGATCCGGCAACTAACATCCCTGCCGACCGGTTCCTTGACTTAAACGGCAGGGTGATCAGGACGGAGATTTTGCGCCACCTGGACGAGGAAACGGTTTTTGGGACAAAAGTGCCTTATCTGAACCCGGCATACGGAGTGTACCTTGAATTCCCGCGTCACTGGCGGCCGCGCCCGGGTTACGATGACGTTGCGGGTATCCCGGGAAGCTACGGCGGTGATGACGGCTTCTTCCTGGTAAGCGCGATGAACGGGGAGGGCTTGACGCCCGAGGAGGTGGCGCGGCACGAGGCTTCCCACAAGCTGAAGCCCTATGGCGAAAGGCCGCGGTTGGAAAAAACCACGGTCAACGGCAGGGAGGGGTATTTCGTCTTCCCGTCGCCGGAGCTGGGCGTGGGGGCCGGGGCCTGCTGCGTGGTGCCTTACCCGCGGCCCGTGGCGATCACGGGTGAGAAATACCACTACTTTATCCTGTACGGGGATGCAAAACACATCCGGGATCTCGCCGCTTCGCTGCGGTTTCTGTAACCCGTCTTTTGAGGAATTTGCAGGCAGGGCGCTGACAGAAAGAGATAAATGTGTCCAGGCCTGGCGGCCGGGCGAGGAGCGGTGGCAAATCGGCTTTTTATACCTAAGCTACTGGGTAGCACCGTTCGCTTACGTGAGAATTACCGCCGTCCGGCGGGAGCGGCTGGACGACATCACGGATGATGACGCCCGGAAGGAAGGCTACCCGTCAGTGGAGGCGTACCGGGAGGCGTTCGAGAGGATATACGGGTTCTGGGACACGGACGCCGAAGCGTGGTGCTGGAGTTTGAGTTGGGTGTAAGGCTTACGGTTAGTATTTCAAACGTCCGTGTCCGGGCAAATTTTTTGACCCTGTTTGTCGGACAGTTCGGCAAAAATCTGCAAAAAGTACCCGTTGCTTTTTTTTGCCATATGTTACTTTACAGGAGGAATCGGCGGGTAGCGGAAGAATAAGGAAGACGGGGAGGTGGCACGGGTTAAGACTAGGCGATAAGGGTCACCGAAAAGGGAGCCGGAGCAGGAGCCAGGTGATATTCGGGTGCAGAGCGCTGCCGGGTGCCAGAAATACGATCCCGTCGAGACTTTGAAAGCCACGGTTAAAGTTAGCGTTTACTTTTTCCCTTGGCCCACATGGCCCCTCCTATGATTGGTATAAAGGTCTATTATACGGAGCCTTAAGGCTGAATATGATCGGACGTTGAGAAACGGCAAGGAAGAGGACTGAAAAATGAAGAAATTATTGGCCATCATAATTATTTTTGTGTGTCTTGTCGTGGCAGTCCACCGCGATTTCATAGTGAGTTTTATTATCGGTGATATGGACCGGTTTGAAGGAAGGCAGGAAAGAATAGCCAGAGAGTACCTGGCATATCGGAAGGGCATTGCTGCTGAAGATATACCTGTGGGAAGGCCTAATTACGAAGAGGGTCATAGTAGTCTTGCTCTTTATGGAGATTTTGCCTTTGATTTTGATTTAGACGGTCGAATATATACAGTTATTCACGATGGTAACTGGTGGCGCAACGCTTTGAGGATTAGGGGACCAATGAGTATGCGGGTGCGGTTGAATATAATACAACCGCACGACGTTGTTATTGACGAAAGCATACAGCCTCAAACCCGGAATCCGAAATCAATTGATGAAGCCGTAAGCTTTGCAATTAAAACACAGAACCTGGATGCGTATTATAAAGGAGAAATTGCCACAGAGGGACACATCATCCTTGATGTGGAGGAAAATGATGGAATTATTAAGGTGTATACAATAGCAAGTTTTGGATATTTTGGTTTTGAAAATGGTATATTTACTAAGATCAGCGGAAGTGGGGCTATTCCAACGGTTATAACCTTTTCCAAAAACGAAAAAGGTGAGTATTCTTTGCTTGAATATAAGGAGCCGATGGATGGAGCGCTTTATATAGACTCACTAAAGAAGATGTTTCCTAAAAAGCTTTACGATACAGTGCTTTCTGCTGATAAATATTATCCAGACCTTGTAAGGCAGGAGGAAGCAGAAGCAGCAGAGTATTTAAAAAGCATTGGGAGAGCGGCAAAGGTAAGTGGAGCTTATGTAGAAAAGAAGCTTGTAAATATAAATGTACAGGCGTCCAACAGATTATTTGGCGGAACAGGATTTCCTTTTCTGAATGAATATCCGTTCTGGATTGGAACAAGAGAACGGATTGAAAATGGTGTTAGATATATTTATGAGACTTCCCAAAGTAAAACTAGTGATGGTTACGACCTTGTAATTTTTAGGAAGACAAAGGAAGATGGAACTATAGTTGAAGAATATAAATATAAAATTGTGGAAAGTGAGCCACAGCTTATAGAATAGACAAAGCCCTCTCAAAAAATGGAGGAAAGAGAATGCGTGGCCGAACCTGTCTCATCATTCTTCTTTTTATTGTTCTGGCCGTTCTCTTGGGTGGCTGTCAGAGGGGCCAACCAAGCGTGGCGAAAACAGAGATACCTTTGCTTATATGTGCTAAGTTAGATATGGGTTGACACATTGGGATTAACTGGGAGAAATAAAACAACCACCCAGGCTTGCCCCAGGTGGTTGAGTACACATGCTGCTCCCCTTTATAATGGTGATGCCCAAACCTAC
>NZ_JABUEX010000063.1:0-10545 GCF_013314835.1 Syntrophothermus sp. | reverse complement strand
GAAATGGATCAGTGGGAGGAAAAAAAATTAGGTTTCCAGCCTACCTACGAGGGATTGAAACCTCTTTTACCAGCCTTCCCGCGTCCGAGATCCAAGCGTTTCCAGCCTACCTACGAGGGATTGAAACGACTCTCCACCTGGTTGTGGAGAATCCAGCCACTGCGTTTCCAGCCTACCTACGAGGGATTGAAACCTTCGGCAGGCTGCTCGAAAAAATTTTTCTATAATTGTTTCCAGCCTACCTACGAGGGATTGAAACTCCGTAAGTTCAAGCTGGGCAATCGGCCGGTATTCCGTTTCCAGCCTACCTACGAGGGATTGAAACTACCTGAAAAATCTCTCGGAAAACGACTTCAGAATCGTTTCCAGCCTACCTACGAGGGATTGAAACGCAATAACCAGGGAATCCGCCGTTGTCACGATTTCCGGTTTCCAGCCTACCTACGAGGGATTGAAACCATACGATATAATATAATCAGAAACTTGACAACTGAGTTTCCAGCCTACCTACGAGGGATTGAAACCTTGGAACACGCGGCCGTTGTTTCGATCGTTGTTTTGTTTCCAGCCTACCTACGAGGGATTGAAACAATAGGTTTCCCAACTCCCCAGGGAGCTGATCTATGGTTTCCAGCCTACCTACGAGGGATTGAAACTGTAATAGATAAATTGCTTGGGTTAAGTTCTTTTCTCTGTTTCCAGCCTACCTACGAGGGATTGAAACAGTTGCGGAGAGATTTCTCTCTTGCGTGACTTTCACGTTTCCAGCCTACCTACGAGGGATTGAAACTCCTCAAACACGCCTGCGCTACAGGTTGCGCAAACTAGTTTCCAGCCTACCTACGAGGGATTGAAACGGGAGTAGCGGGAGTCAATCTCTCTTGCGGATACCAGTTTCCAGCCTACCTACGAGGGATTGAAACAACTTCTCGTTGGCGCAATCATAAAACACGGCTTCGGTTTCCAGCCTACCTACGAGGGATTGAAACGTTCCCAGAATTCTCTTTAATTCTGTAGCGTTTCTCGTTTCCAGCCTACCTACGAGGGATTGAAACACGTGGGATGACGTAGACCTTGAACACGGATTGATAGTTTCCAGCCTACCTACGAGGGATTGAAACGGAGTAGCATTAACCCCGCACCATGAAGCCAGGCGCGTTTCCAGCCTACCTACGAGGGATTGAAACAGGAAGTCTGCAAGATCGTTAGCAAGATCGAACAAGGTTTCCAGCCTACCTACGAGGGATTGAAACACTTTATGGAAAATGTGTGGTATGATGGAAAAAAATGCGTTTCCAGCCTACCTACGAGGGATTGAAACTACTGCGGGAAAGCCTCCCGCAGTAAACGCCAGGCAGTTTCCAGCCTACCTACGAGGGATTGAAACAACAATACCATGATCCAGTATCTTCTCTTTTCCGCCGTTTCCAGCCTACCTACGAGGGATTGAAACGTGATCACCTCATCGGCGAAGTCACCGGTCCGCACGGGTTTCCAGCCTACCTACGAGGGATTGAAACAGTACAACCTCTACGGGAGCATCCCTGTGAGCAACTGTTTCCAGCCTACCTACGAGGGATTGAAACAGGAACTCCCCGAAGGCCGCGAGGACGGCGTCCCCCGGTTTCCAGCCTACCTACGAGGGATTGAAGCCAGTGCAGGATAGTCGCATCAGAAAGTTGTTCAAAGGTTTCCAGCCTACCTACGAGGGATTGAAACACGCGATAGCGTCGACCGCCTTGTGGTACTCGTCGCGGGTTTCCAGCCTACCTACGAGGGATTGAAACCAGCTCTGCCGGCGCTCCTAATAGCATTAACTGCCTGTTTCCAGCCTACCTACGAGGGATTGAAACTAATCTGTAGGGCGGTGTACCGTCCACACCTGCCCAGTTTCCAGCCTACCTACGAGGGATTGAAACCGCACCAGGGGTCGGGGCCCAGCTTCGCCCGGTCAATGCGTTTCCAGCCTACCTACGAGGGATTGAAACCAAAGATAAGACAAGCGGAACAGCCCGCAAACTAAAGTTTCCAGCCTACCTACGAGGGATTGAAACACGCGATAGCGTCGACCGCCTTGTGGTACTCGTCGCGGGTTTCCAGCCTACCTACGAGGGATTGAAACCCGCTCTGGCGCCGGAAGCCCTGTACGTTCCGGATGCTGGAAGGTTCCGCCGCCATTTGGCGCTCATCAAGTACTGCGTTGAAAAGGAACTCATCAACCAGGCCGTCCTTCTGGGGCGTGAGTGGCTGGTCAGCTGAGTCGGCCTGGCAGGTGGGAGAGGAAGGATGGCGCGACCGCGACGTGCACGAGAGGAAGCAGGTATACGCGGCTGAACCGGGCAATGCGCCGGCGGGCGGCCGTGGAGGATGCCGCCTTTGGCCGTGCTGTGTGGACAGAAGGTAATGAGAGCGGACGGGAAGCCCAGAACGGGACCGGTGTTCTACCTTGGTACCACAACCTGTCGCAGGCGCACGAGGTGGCGGAGCTATTATGGTGGGTGACCAGTCTGTGCAATGACGTAGCCCATTGTGCGATGAAACGACAGCCCGGCTTACCCGCAAGCATCCGCGAGAGGACAAAGCAGTTGGTGCGGTGTTTTGACGGGTTGCTTACAGTTAGTATTCTTACTTGTGCGTAAGGAGGGTCCGTCTTTGCGTGCCATGATTGCCCTCGTCAGCGAGCAACGCATGCAAAACGTCATTCCCTGCTACCAGGCTTGCGCCGCCTATGCCGAGGTGCACCTGGTACGCTCGCTTCAGGCCGACGACCCCGGCTTGCCCCACTCCAGAGCCCGGCTGGACACCATCGGGGTGCTGGAGCAGGTGACCAGGGTCGTCGACATCGAGCCGGCAGTGAATGCCTTTGACATCGAGGCAACGCGCGCTGCCGTCGGCCGCGCCGCGGCCGACCTTGCGGGTCGCGGGTTGGAACCAGTGGTGAACTTCACCGGCGGTACAAAGTGCATGGCGGTGGGTGCCTACCTGGCGGCGGTTGAAGCCGGATGCGCCGGCCTATACGTAGATACGGAAAATGAACGGCTGCTTTGGTACTACCAGGGCGGCCGGATGGTAGCGGAGCCCTTCGCCCTGGAGAGAGTTGACGTACCCTTGTATCTGAAGACCTATGGGCTCACGGTCAGCCAGCACGGCCATCCGGAACGAGTACGCAGGCTGGCGCCATTACTGGATCTCATCCTGGCATTCTGGCCGCAGTGCACGCCCTGGCTGGAGGAATGGAGTCAGAAGGTAAAAGACCACAAGAAAAATGCCCTGCTAAAACCAGCCGAGGAGCCGGGGCTGTTCGAGGAACGGTTTCTGGGCGGATTGGTGGAGGCCGGTCTTCTGGAGAGAGAGGCCGGCGGCCTGCGGCCCACGGACGACGGGGTGCGGTTTCTGACCGGAGAGTGGCTGGAACTTCTGGTGTACCACCTTTTGCGGCGGCATCCCGGGGCACGGGGGAGAGGATTCGACCACGTCTGGTGGCAGGTGAAGCTCGCCGGTGTCGAAAACGAGCTGGACGTTGCAGCTACGGGCCGGGGCCGGCTGGTGGTGATTGAATGCAAATCCGGCGACCCGGGCGGGCAAGACACTTTGAACAAACTTCAGGCGCTGCGCCACCGCCTGGGGCTGTTCGCACGGCTGTGCTTTGTTACCAGCCGCCCGGCCGAGGGGGTGCCGAGCGCCTTCCGGGAGCGGGCACGGGAATACGGAATCAAAGATATCATCACCCGGGAAAATCTTCTCGACATCACAGCTCTCCTGGCGGGCCGCCCATAAGGGCGGGGGCAACGGCATGTTCTTTATCATTACGCACAACTTTTCATTACGCGCAACTTTCTTGTAAAGGGGGTACGATCAATGAGTGACAGCGTGAACAGCGGGAGGGGCGGAACATCGCGGGTTTTCCGGATCCTGCTTCCAGCAGGACTCATCTTGGCCCTTGCGGTCGGTTTTGTCGGTGGTATCCGCTTTGAACAGCGTGTTCTGAGTGCAATGCAAACCCCGCAGGCGCAGTCTACAAACAAACGGGGCGCCGCGGAGAAGCCGGCGGAACCGGACCAGACGAGACAGTCCGCGGTGACGGAAAGCGGGACAGGCGAAGCAACTTCCGGAGGAGACGGGTGGTGGCAGCGAAGCCTTGAACAGGACAGCACCGGGTGGTCAGACGGTCGATCTTTTCAGTGACCTGACACCGTTCAACGGCATCAAGCTGGCGGAAGGGGTGGTGATCAGCGGCGTGTGCTACGACAAGGGATACAACCTTGCGTAGGACGCCGACCCGATACGCTGGAATCTTGCCGGGCGATTCCGCGGACTGACGTTGAGAGCGGTTTTCTTTGGACTCCGTCCGGCGAACCTGGTGTATACGGACACGAAGAGCGTTTACCGGGGCCGAAACGACGGGAGAAAGATCGACCTGACGCGCGTATACGCTCCGCGCTTCCAAAAACAGTAGCCTCAATGTGCTGGTTGTTGGCATCAAAAAGACTGGCACGCTGGGCCTTCCTACATTTCCCCGGCAAGCTGTTCTCTGGGGGGAAAGGCGAACTCTGCCCTTATTGTTACGCACCGGCGCTTGACGAGGATCTTTACTGTCCCGGCTGCGGTCGCAAGTCACCCCTGGCGCGGCTCTGCCCGGCCTGCGAGAATCCTGCGACACTAGAGGATCGGTTTTGCTACCACTGCGGTCACAACCTGAGGGTGGCCAACAATAGCAACTAGACAGCAGCAAACAGCTTCAGAGGAGAGAAATCGGTATGCCAGGGTGAGCGATATGTGACACCGTCGACCTTCCCGGGGCAAGTTTCCAGCCTACCTGCGAGGGATCGAAAACCCCCCCTTGCCCTCTAGCCCCTTCGCGTGCTATTCTGTAGTCACGGAGGTGACTACAATGGAGATCGCGAGCATCAGGGAATTCAAGGCGCGCGCCAGCGAGTTCATCCGCCAGAGGAAGCCCGTGCTGGTCCTCCGGGGCGGCAGGCCCGCGGGTGTCTTCGTCCCGTGGGAGGACATAGAGGCCGAGGACGAGGTGCGGCGGGCGGCGCTCAGGGCCCTGGCGGAGAAGATCGCCGGAGAGCGAGCGCGGAAGGGGATAAAGGAGGAAGAGGTGCGGGAAGACTTTGCGGCTTTCCAGAAAGGTTGCCGCGGTATGGCACTTGAGGAGCTCCTTAAAGAAAGGCGCGAAGAGATCCTGCGCATCTGCGCGGAGTACGGCGCGCGCAAGGTGCGAGTTTTCGGCTCACTTGCACGCGGCGAGGCTGACGAAGGAAGCGACATCGATTTCCTGGTGGAGATGGAGCCCGGGCGGAGCCTGTTCGATCTTGGCGGTCTCCAGCAGGAGCTGGAAGACCTCCTGGGTTGCCGCGTGGATGTCATCACCGAACGGGGGCTCAAGGCACGCATCCGGGGGCGGGTGCTTCAGGAGGCCGTGCCGCTGTGAGAGAACCGAAAGAGCGCCTGCGCGACATCCTGGAGGCCATCGCTGCCATTGAGCGCTACCTCGGCCGCGGCAAGGCTGCCTTTAAACAAGACGAGCTCCTTCAAGGATGGTTTGTCCGCAGCCTGCAAATCATCGGCGAAGCCGCCCGGTCAATACCGGAGGAGGTGCGCGCTCTTGCTCCGGAGATAGAATGGCCGAAGATCATCGGGATGCGGAACGTCCTGGTCCACGGCTACTTCGAGATTGATACGGAAATCGTGTGGAACGCGGCCAGCCGTGACGTGCCTGCGCTGAAGCCGCTGGTCGAAAACTTTTGCAACAATTGGAGAAGCAGGGCCCGACAACGTAGAGGCAGTTTTCTTTGCGGCCCGGCCTGGGGTAAGGCCGGGCCGCTGTGCAGATCGAATCTTCAAAGGAAAGGAACAACAGGAAGGATTTTCTTAGATTTGTGTCGAAAATGCTTTTAGGTTAGCTACAAGGGGTTGGAACCGCCACGATTTACGATAACCCGCGCATGCCGCAGGAAGTTCCTGCCTGTCTACGAGGGATCGAAACCTCGAGAATGTTGCCCTGTTTCATGGCAGCCTCCTCTTTTTTCCAGCCTACCTGCAAGGGATTAAAATGAATATCCTTTCGTGCGCCTCGCTGACGTGCCTAAAGTTTCCAGCCCGCCTGCGAGGGATTGGAACCAAAGCGGGTATGGCCTTGTTGCGTGTGATAAGGCAAGTTTCCAGCCTACCTGCGTCTGCTCCGCGGACCGCTACTGCTTTTACTGCGGGCAGCATTTCTAATTTTCAATTTCGGGGAGGGATTACACGTGCCTTTTTGTGTGAAATGCGGCATACCAGTGACGGAAGGAGCGGTAAGCTGTCCGGGCTGTGGCTTTGACTTCGGGGGAAGCCGTACGGCAGCGCCGTCCGGTCCCGGAGGCCATCTGCAGGCCTTTGCGCCAGGCCCTAGACTGGCGGTCGATCCGGGAACCCTGCGCCACCCGAAGGAAGTGCTCTATCTGACCATCACCGCCGTCATCGGCGGTCTGGTTTGGCTGCTTCTCGTATGGTTTGCCTGGCTATATCTCATTCCTCTGGCCGTGGTGTCCTGGCTGGTTGGGCAGTACTTTAAGGCGCAGATCTACGGCAATGCCGTGCGGGTGAGCGAGGAGCAGTTTGCCGAGTTGCACCGTATGGCGGCCCACATGGCGGCGGAACTCAAGCTGTCCCGTGCCCCGGAGATCTTTGTCCTGAGCGGCCAGGGTGCCTTGAACGCCGTGGCTATGAAGTTCCTCTCCGGCAGATATATCTTGGTGTACGGCGAACTGGTTGATCTGATGTTGAGGAGGGGCGCTTACGATGATCTGCGCATGATTCTGGGGCACGAACTGGCCCACCACGCCCTGGGACACGTCAGCATCTGGAAGAACCTGCTGGTGGGCCCCGCCATGTTAATCCCCTTTCTGGGGGCGGCTTACAGGCGTGCCTGCGAATTGAGTGCGGACCGCGTGGGCATGGCCCTTTCGGGCGATGCTGCGGCCGCCCAGCGAGCCCTCCTGGCCTTGGCCCTGGGTAGTGAGGCGCTGGCAGCCAAGGTTGACCCCGAGGCCTTTGCAGCCCAGGAGCGCTACGTGCCTCCTGTCATGGGCTTCATCCGTGAGCTTTATGCCACTCACCCCCGCATGACCAGAAGGATCATTGAATTAAAGGAATACGAAAAGCGTGGGGCTCTAAGGTGCGTTGCTTCCGGGACGGTAGCGCAGGTTGCCAAGATGGACCGGACAAGCAGGTTAGATATTTCTTGAATATGGTTAACTTGATGACGGGGAGTTTCCAGCCTACCTACGAGAGATTGAAACTCCTCAGCTCGACTGCTCCTGGAGCTTCCCCCACGATGTTTCTAGCTTACCTATGAGGGATTGAAACATCATTGAGTGGTGGGACTTTAAGTCTTCTTTGGAGGCTGTATATTGGTGCCGCCCGGGCCTTCCTCCTGTTGTGGTGCTGTCGCATGCTCTGCATAGTGCTCCCCGCTCCTACTTCAGGTGCGTGTTGGCGGAAGAGATAAACCAGAGGTGGTCTAATTGGGCTGGAGGTTTCGAAAAAGCATTAAGATCGCAAAGGGCGTTCGCCTGAACTTAAGCAAACGTGGTCTCGGAGTAAGCGTCGGGGGGAAAGGTTTCCGGGTAGGCATTGGCCCTCGCGGCGCTTATACCTCAGCAAGCATTCCCGGAACAGGTCTTTATTCTATCAACTATTTCGGAAAACGGAAAAGCAGAGACTTACCGAAAGCTGCACAGAAGGCCTCTGCCCCGCCTGAAATTGAAGGTTATAATGTTGACATGCCTCCAGAGTTGGCCGGTAGTTCAACTTCTACAGCCCTTGGCTGCTTATGGTTTTTGATATCTGTAATGTTCCTCTTTATTTGGTGGCCCTTAGGTGTTGCAGGCATTGTAAGCCAAATAGCATGGTCGGCCAGGTCCTTTAATTCACCCACTGGAAAGGCCAAGAATTATTTTCTGCAGGGCAAAATGGCTCTCCAAAAAGGTGAATGGCAACCGGCTTTAGAAGCCTTTTTAAAGGTCTTGGAAGTTAAACCAGAAGTTAATTCATTATGCCGCGAGGTAGCCTTTTTATATCGGCGCTTGGATAATCCGGAAGAGGCAGTAAAATACTTTGAAAAATATCTTGCAAGTTATCCTGAGGATGCCGTAACCAGGTTGAATTATGCTGTTACACTGGGGACTGTTAGACAATACCAGAAGGCCATTGAAGTCTTACAAGGGCTGCCACTTGAAATGAAAGAAGAATTAGCAGTAATAAATGCATTAGCCTCTGCTTTTCTCGGTTTAAATAAGCCCGAGTTGGCGCTGGAGGTTCTAGAAAAAGGACCTGTTCGTAGCAGAAAAAGCATGGACGAACAAATGAAGTTGTTCCGTTATTTGTTAGGACTGACTTATAAACAGTTAGGGGAAACCGAGAAAGCTTTAAAGCAATTTTACAAGATATATGCCGAAGACACCGATTATGAGGATGTCAGAGATCTTTTAAAAGAGTTGAATCCTTCGTTCGGGGGGTAGCCACATGAGAAAACACTTTATGACAGGCGATCCCGGAACAAAGATTGGTCCCGGGAGCTACTGGCGAGCATTCAGTAATTCTCCAATTCTCCTCGGTTGTTCTTGCTGATCCGGTTATCGTAGAGAGGTTGGACACGCCCTGTGATGTCCTTCCGGTGAAGATTGTGTTTACTTTTCGCGGTAATGAGACAGTTATTGGTTCATTTTTGAGAGGGGGTTGAGGATCTTTTATGGCCCGGGTGCTGATCCTATCTGTCGGGGGTTCGCAGGAACCCGTAATTAATGCCTGCAGGGAGTACGAGCCCGATTTTATCTATTTCTTTTGCTCGGGTGGCAAACAGGCCAGTAGCGTTGTGGTGGATGAGACGAAAGAGTCTATTGTTAATTCCCTGGGGATTTCCAAAGAGGACTGCGGCGTTAGGTACGACAAGGTGGTTGTTGAGGACCCTGACGACCTCGAGTTGTGCTACCGTACCCTCAAAGATTTGCAAAAAGAAGTCGAGCGGCGTTTTGGGGAAGAAACAGAGGTCATTGCCAACTATACTGGGGGAACCAAAACCATGTCGGTTGCCCTTGCGGTTGCGGCGCTTCTCAATGCCCGGTGGCAGCTTTCGCTCAATAAAGGCCCCCGCGTCGATCTCGTCAAAGTCAGGGGCGGCGATCTGCCGGTTTTAACCGACAAGACAGAGTTCTCGTTAGAGTTTTGCCTTGCCCAGGTAAGGAACTTCCTCGGGAGGTACGAATACGACGCTGCAGAGAAACTGCTGGCACAGGTGACGCGTCACCAGTATCTTTCCAGGGATCAGGAGCAGAGGGTCCTGCGGTGGAGGCGGCTCTGTCAGGCATTCTTCGCCTGGGACATTTTTGACCATAAAAGAGCTCTGACCTTGCTCCGGTCATCCCCAAGCAGAGCGGTTGAACCTTTTATTAACGCTCTTCTTGACATAACTGGCGCGTCCCGCGGAGCGACCGGGTACGAAAAAGTCCTCGATCTTCTCTACAACGCCGGGCGGCGGGCCCTCCAGAGCCGCCACGATGATGCCGTGGCGAGGCTTTACCGCGCCGTTGAACTGCTGGCCCAAACAAGGCTGAAGCAAAAGTGGGAAATTGAAACTGGAAAGGTCGAGCTTGATAAAATACCGGAAGGCGTACGGGAATTCTACAGGAATCTCCAGGGTGGGGAAGAGAAACTGCAACTCGGGCTGAGGAATGCCTATCGTCTCCTGGCAGACCTTGGAGATGAAGTGGGGAAGATCTGGCAGGAACGAGAAAAGACCTTGCTTTCGGCCCTGGAGAAAAGAAACTATTCCATTCTAGCCCACGGCACAGAGCCTGTAGGCGAGGAAGATTACAGGAAATGGTCTCAAGTATACGAAGATTTCATTAACAACGCCCTCTCCTTTCTTGGTATTCGGACAAGGTGCCTCCAGCTTCCTCGAGAAGAACTTTTAGAAATGTAGCTTCAGCTTCTGAGAACCGGTCCAGCTTCTTTGCTCGGTTAAACTCGTTCAGAAAAGACCAAAGGATGAGAGGTGTTCCGAAATGAAGCTCAAGCGCCTGTTCCGGCTGCCTGCAGTGATCCTGGTGTCTGCGCTGTGTTTGATCGTTCCGCTGTATTTGATCGTTCCGGCGTCTGCTCTGGGGCGTCTGGTGCCAGCGGCGGCGCACCCGGAAACTGCCGCCCGGGCGGGAAGTCCTGTGGCGGTGAAAACCGTGCAGGTATCCGGCTGCACTGTGGCGATGATTTCCGCCGATCTCTCAAATCCCCGTCTTGAACTGCGGCCGGTGCTGGCCGGCGGAAAAACAGGCTGCACCGCCGAACTCGCGGCGATGGCCCGGTCTGCAGGCGCCGTGGCTGCCGTCAACGGCACCTTTTTCAACGCCTACAGCGACATGACGCCCTGGGGAACAATCGTCATCGACGGGGAAATGCACCGCGCCGCCGGGGATGGGGGCGCCGTGATTGTTGCACCAGACAACAGGGTGTCATTTGCCCGCCTGGAGGTGGAGATCAAAGGGGGAATTAACGGAAGCG
>NZ_JABUEX010000003.1:0-91248 GCF_013314835.1 Syntrophothermus sp. | reverse complement strand
GAACTAGTACATTGGGTTGACGATCGGGTTGGTTGTGAATAAAATAAAAGTGCGTGCGGGATTAGCTCAGTGGTAGAGCATCGGCTTCCCAAGCCGAGGGTCGCGGGTTCGAATCCCGTTTCCCGCTCCAGGTAATAACAGCCGCGTTGGCGGCTTTATTTTTATACCGATGGTTGGGAGAGTGAAGTATGAACAAGCACATACGGACCATAGTAAAACCTAGCTTAAGAAAAGACTTAAAGGAGACCAATTGCCGGGAGTGCCAGACTTCCTGCCAGTCAGCCTGTAAGACCTCCTGCACGGTAGGTAATCAGGTGTGCAAGAGATAGAGCGCGCAAGGGGAAGGTAGACTTATCTGGTATGTTTAACCTGAGTTGCCGGAGACAGGCACTGCAGTAGCGGACGGGAAAAGAGCTTTAGTTTCTAGGTTGGTACTTTGGATTAAGTGGTTTCGGAGGCGACAGTTAGTAACGTTTGTTTTCCTGCGGGTTCGAAGGCGGGCTTAAAGCCCGCCTTAATTGTGCGAGCTTCGGTTCGGATGATGTGGAGGTACTAATCATGCTTGCGCCGGAAGGTTACGATTATTCGAATAATATACATTTGTTCTCAATGAAAGGGCTGAAGTTTGCTCTCGATGTGAATAGTGGGGCGGTTAGTGTTTTGGATGACATCGGTTTCAGGTTTCTGAGCGAACTAGTGCTGGCTGACGGAAATCTGGAGCAGGCACGGAGAAGATGCCTGGAGCTAGCCTGTCCGCAAGAGATCAGAGAAGCAGAAGCGGAACTGCAGGAGGCGAGAGACAGGGGATACCTATTTACAGCCCAAGAAATCCCGTGTTTTGCTTTTGACGAGATGCCGGTAAAGGCATTGTGTCTGAACGTAGCCCACAAGTGCAACTTGCGGTGTAGGTATTGTTTTGCTGCTCAAGGTAGTTTCGGCGGGGAAGAGATGCTCATGACCAGCGAGGTAGGACAGCGGGCGGTTGATTTTCTTCTCGCGAACTGTGGCCAGGTCAAGAACCTTGAAATCGACTTCTTCGGAGGAGAACCTTTGCTGAACCTGGATGTAGTCCGGGACACGGTGCGCTACGGCAAAAAATGTGCTGACAAATTAGGAAAAACCATCAATTTTACCCTCACTACCAATGCGGTTTTATTAACGGAAGAGATCATGGATTTCTTGCTCGCCGAACACATCGCCCTCATATTGAGCCTTGACGGTCGACAGGAGGTGAACGATGCCTGCCGGGTAAGCTCCAGCGGGAAAGGCAGCTATGATCTAGTTCTACCCAGGATTCAAATGGCTGTCGCCAAAAATCCCCATAGCTACTATGTAAGAGGGACTTTTACCAAGAAAAATCTAGACTTCGGTCGGGACCTGGAGCACCTTGTTGAATGTGGATTTACGAACGTTTCTTTAGAACCGGCAGTAGGCGGGGCCGAGGGTTACGCCATCGGCGAGGCGGATCTGCCGAGGGTTCTCCAAGAATATGAACAGTTAGCGGGTATTCTCTGGGACTATTATCTGAGAGGGAAAGAAGTAAATTTTTTTCACTTTAACATCGATTTCGAGCGAGGGCCGTGCTTGGCCAAGCGGGTGACAGGATGCGGGGCGGGAGTTGAGTACCTGGCGGTTACCCCCAAAGGGGAGATATACCCTTGTCACCAGTTTGTCGGGAACCAGGATTACCTGATGGGCGATATATACAAAGGCCTAAGGAATACCGAGGTGCGCGGGCTTTTCGCCGAGAATCAGTTGTTTTTCAAGGAAGATTGCCGGACGTGTTGGGCCCGCCATTATTGCGGAGGAGGGTGTGCAGCGAACGCCTATTTTGAAAATGGGGACTTGAAGAAAACGTCACAGGTGAGCTGTGCCATGCAGCGTAAACGCATTGAATGTGCGATCTGGCTGGAAACCCAGAAACGGCTCCTGGCTGAGGAAACCAACCATAATATACCAAGATAAAAATGGATTGATAAAGAAGGAGATCTCGAACAACGTATAGAATACACTAGTACGTACCAGGATGAATCGAATAAATGACAACCGAAATCAAAGAGTGGGAGAGGGCCTATGAAACATCTTAACAGCAGAAGCCTGGTCTACCCACTGCTTGCGCTGCTTGGTCTGTGGTTACTAATCGGAGTCTGTCGAGCCGAAACCAACACAACTGCCTGTGCCGTGTACTCTGGAGACCGACTTTTAGGTATAGTCGAGGACAAGGACGCGGCGAAAAAAGTAATCGATGAGGTTTGCCGGGAAAAAGAAAAGGAGAGCGGCCAGCAGGTTGCTATCCGAGACCGTATAGAGTACAAATCTACTATTGTCGACAAACGCGAAGTATTGACCGTAGCTGAATTCAAACAAGCCGTTGCCCAAGAGCTTCGTTTCAGTGTCGAGGGAGCCTGCATCACAGTAAACGGAAAAACAGTGGCGGTTGTGAAAAATGAAGGAGTAGCAAAGCGAGTCCTGGATGATTTGCGACAGCAGTATTCCTCCTGTGAGCAGGGGGAGAAACTGGTTTCGGTGGCTTTCAGGGAATCAGTAAAGGTGATAGTAAAACCGGTTCCGATAGAAAAGATCGTGGACCAGAATCGGGCTATTGAAATCTTGAAGACAGGCACCGATACTCCGGTTATTTACCAGGTAAAAGAGGGAGATTCTCTTTGGCTGATTGCGAGGAAACACAACACGCATGTAGCGGACATCAAAGCTGCAAACGGCTTGCAAGGGGAAGATCTGCAGCCGGGACAGAAGCTGAAGCTGTATGCTAGCGAACCGTATGTACACGTGGTAGCTGTGGTAGAAGGAAGCAGGAACGAGAAGATTCCGTACCAGACTAAGGTCATAACTGACCGTTCATCGAGCAGCGTTCGAGTCAAGCAGGCAGGGGAAGAAGGAGAAAAGCAGGTTACATACCGGGCCGTTCGAGAAAACGGCAAGGAAATAAAAAAAGAAATTCTTGCGGAAAAAATATTAGCCCAAGCCGTTGACCGCATCATAGTGAAAGGGCAAAAAGTACAGTTGGCCTCGCGTGGCGGGTCAGGAATATTGTCTTGGCCCCTGTTCGGTGCGATTACTTCCTACTTCGGTGCCCGGGGAGGCAGCCACACTGGCGTGGATATTAACGGAAGAACAGGTGATCCTATAAGGGCGGCTGATGATGGTCAAGTGATTTTTGCGGGCAGAAGAGGAGGCTACGGGCTGACGGTTGAAATCAGCCACGGCAACGGAATTGTCACCCGGTATGCTCACTGTTCCAGTATCCTGGTCAGCGTAGGTGACCAGGTAGACAAAGGGCAGATAATCGCCCGGGTCGGTTCTACCGGGCACAGCACGGGATCCCACCTCCATTTCGAAGTTATTACCAACGGTACTCAACGTAACCCATTACAGTATTTGAGATAGTTTCTTCGAATAGCCCCTGGACGTATCAGGGGCTTTTCCGTTTGAGGAGGATGTTTGGAGATCTGACGGTAAAACTAATCACAAGGCTAGTAACACGTAAGGTTTAAACGTTGTTCAGTATCGTCGAAATCCGCGATTTTCGCGTGAATCTAACGGAAGATCTTTCTTTGGAGATTGTCGAAGGGGGTGCGTCGGAGATGGACCGATATGAAGTAGTGATAATCGGGGGTGGGCCAGCGGGGCTTACAGCCGGTATTTACGTGGCTCGATCCCGTTTGCGGGCATTGCTATTAGAAGCCGCGTTTCCGGGAGGGAATGCCGCTCTTACTGACCAGATTGACAACTATCCAGGATTCCCTTTCGGTATTTCTGGACCAGAACTAGCAGACCGGTTTCGCCAACAGGCAGAACGGTTTGGGTTGGAAATCAGGATAGCTGAAGCCAAGAGAATCGTCTTGGAAGGGGACTTGAAAAGGATAGACACGGACAAAGGGACTTTGGTGGCGGACATTGTTATCGTGGCCGCTGGCGTTCGCCGACGGGAACTGGGGGTACCAGGAGAAACCGAGCTGGTAGGGAAAGGAGTGTCGTATTGCGCCACTTGTGATGGGCCCTTCTTTGAGAACCGTAGGGTGGCGGTAGTGGGTGGAGGGGACTCGGCGGTAGAAGAGGCTCTCTACCTGAGCGGTCTGGCCGAAAGAGTGTATTTGGTCCACCGGCGAGATACGCTCAGAGCTAATCGCATGGCTCAGGAGAAGTTGCTGGCCAATAACAGGATAGAGTTAAAGCTCAACCGGGTAGTGGAGCGATTAGAAGGGGAAAAGATGTTAAAAGCACTGGTGTTGAAAGATACGGTGACTGGAGACTTGGAACGGCTTGAGGTAGACGGGGCTTTTGTGAGCATAGGCATGAAACCAGCTTTGGGGTTTTTGGGAAACTTGGTTGAGCTGAAAGAAGGGTACATCGTCACGGACGAGAACATGCACACCTCGGTTCCGGGGATACTGGCAGCCGGAGATATACGCTATAAAACGGACAGGCAGATTGCTACAGCGGTTGGGGACGGGGCTATAGCCGGGATGGAAGCAGTTCGCCTACTTGAAAACCGCCGCTAACAAGGTGGTTCGCGGTTACAGTCGAGGGTCTTGAACGCATATCTTATATAGTTTGCTCAAAGGTAACACAGACATGACATAAATTGGATATCCTCTCTTTCTCCCCTGAGTAGTATAATGGTAGCGACAAAGGAGGAGGAAGAGAGTTGTTGGGGAAGGGGATATGGTTTGCCCGTCTGGCAGTAGGTTTGCTACTTGCCTGTTCGGCGCTTTTTTTTGTACAACTGTGGAAATGGCCTGCTTTTTCAACTCATGGGGTATACAAGGTTTGGCGCTATCTAGAGGGGGTTAAGGCTAATGTCCAAACCCGAAACTTTAGTACCATGGAGACCGGCCATTTTGTGATAAAATTCATACAAAAGGATAAGTCGTATGTGCAGATGGTTGCAGATAACGCCGAAGAGGTATATGGCCCAGTTACCGATTTTTTTGGTTACTATCCTGGGGACAAGACGGTTGTAGTGGTTTATCCAGACGGGGAAAGCTTGGCGGCAAGCTTCGGTTGGGACAGGGATGAACAGGCAATGGGGGTGTACTGGGCAGGGACTATTCGGATACTTTCTCCGGGAGAATGGATCAGCACCCGAGATACAGAGGACGTCTTTAAACGGGAAGGACCGATGGCCCATGAGTTAACCCACCTGCTGGTAGATAACATCACCAAGGGTAACTACAATCGCTGGTTTACGGAAGGAGTAGCTCAGTACGTAGAACGAAGAGTCACGGGGTTTTCATTTGCCGAGCCTTCTCCTGATCGCCAGCTTCGGTACTATGAGTTTGAGCTTTTGGAGAACGACTTTGACAGTCTGGATCAGAGACTAGCTTATTGGCAATCCTTGGTGGCGGTTGAGTGCATAGTTGATAAGGCAGGAAAAGAGGGATTGCTGCAGGTAATGAAGGCCTTAGGAGATGGTTGCAGTTTCGAAGAAGCTATCAAAAAGGGAACAGGGATGGATTTTGATCAGTTTGCCCGAGAAGTGTACTTTCGCCTGGATCATAACTTAGGGTGAGGAGGTACTTTTAGTTGGATGAACCGTTGACTATCGAAGGAGGGCACCCGCTTCGAGGCAGGGTAAGGATCAGCGGAGCTAAAAACGCTAGCCTGGTAATAATGGCAGCCAGCGTCATGATAAAAGGAGAAACGGTTTTAGAAAACGTCCCTAGGATTCGGGATGTGGAGGTGCTGTGTGGGATCCTCGAGCATCTCGGCGCTAGGGTTGCGTGGCAAGAAGATAACAGCCTGTGCATCTCAGTTCCCGAGAACATCGACGTTGAAACTCCGTATGAATTGGCTAAGAAACTCAGGGCATCGAATTTGCTGCTGGGCTCTCTGCTTGGGAGGAAGGGACAGGCGCGCATTTGCCTTCCGGGGGGTTGTAACATAGGGTCAAGGCCCATGGATTTGCATTTGAAGGGGCTTTCGGCTCTAGGGGCAGAGGTGAAGCTAGAACACGGTTTTGTAGAAGCTTACACCGGTAATTTGTCAGGAACAAGGGTCTACCTTGATTTTCCGAGTGTTGGGGCCACAGAGAATATAATGATGCTGGCGGCTCTGACCCCTGGACAGACGTATGTCGAGAATGCAGCCAAGGAGCCAGAGATCGTCGACCTCGCCAATTTTCTTAATGCAGCAGGGGCTAAAGTTCGGGGAGCCGGAACGGACTTGATAAGAATAGAAGGTGTAAAGGAGCTGAGAGGGACCCGCTACACTGTTATTCCAGACCGTATTGAAGCCGGTACTTTTATGGCGGCAGCAGTGGCTACTGGTGGGGATGTACTGGTGGAAAATGTAATTCCCACTCATTTGTATTCGATCATGGCCAAACTGCAGGAAACCGGGGCAGTTATTCGACAGGTCAACGGTGGTGTCAGGGTAATCGGGCCTAAGGAGATAATGCCGGTTGATGTTAAGACTTTACCTTACCCCGGTTTTCCAACAGACATGCAATCCCAGATGATGTCCTTGTTGGCCACGGCTAAAGGCACCAGCGTAATCGTGGAGAACGTTTTTGAAAACCGTTTCCAGATGGTGGATGAGATCAAGCGAATGGGGGCCAAGGTCAAGGTAGAAGGACACACCGCAGTTATTGAGGGAGTGCCTGCGTTGTACGGAGCTAGAGTGAAGGCTACTGATCTCAGAGCGGGGGCAGCCTTAGCCATAGCAGGTCTAGCAGCTCAGGGATTAACCGAGATCGAGAACGCGTATTATATTTACCGGGGATATGAGAATTTTAAGGCTAAGCTACAGAATCTAGGCGCTCATGTGTGGTAGCAGACAGCGGCTAGCTTTGAAGCAGGGTCACCTTTACCACTGTACCTAAGCCTTCTTTGCTCTTGATCGAGATGGTGCCTCTACATGATCGCAGTATCTGCTGGCAAACTGTGAGTCCTAGGCCAGCCTTATGAGGGTAGGTGGAGAAGAAAGGGTCAAATATCCTTTCCATATTGGCCTGGCTAATTCCGCATCTTCGGGTGTGGGCAGCTAGTGACCAGCCAACAGTAAGGTGGAATCTCTTCTATACTCGCCCTGTATCTCCCTCCATTCACCAGGCCTCGGTCTACTTTACATTGTTTATAGATATATTTCCTCATCTTCATCAACTTTCCTCTGTGGAAAATTAATAAATTTTGTCGAAACAGAAAGCGTGGGTTGGTATTTGTGGTATTTGCATGAGAAGAGAACTTATGCCAAAATTCAGAGTAGGTGGTAAGTCTGACATGGAGATAAGGCTGATTTCGGTTGGTAAGATCAGAGATAAAGCTTATAAGGAAAAAATCGACGAGTATTTGAAGTGGATTCGACCTTATGCTAGAGTAACTTTTACAGAGGGACTGGAAGAGAGGCTGAGCCCTAAGGCCGGGTCAAGCGAACAGGAAGAGGCGAGGCGGCGTGAAGGGCAGCGGGTGCTTTCCCTTATCGACAAGAACGAGTTATTGGTCGCTTTGGATGCCGGCGGGGAGCGGGTAACTTCCGACCAGTTAGCGGCAATTCTCGAGCGACTGCTCGTGATGGGTAAGCGACGTTTGAATTTTGTTGTGGGAGGAGCGACCGGGCTGGACGGGTCGGTAAAGGCACGGGCTGATATGGTGCTGTCTTTATCGTCTTTGACTTTTCCGCACCAACTGGCGGTGCTGGTGTTATCCGAACAGCTGTACCGTGTGTTTACGATTATTCATTCTCATCCGTACCACAGGTAAAGGACAGAAGGATACAGGTGTACTAAAATAGTTGTCAAGGCACACAACTAACTTAACAAGGAGGAACAGGAAATGGCTGCAACTTATTCCGCTCCCCCAACCAATTTTATTCAAAACATTATTAACGAAGACCGGGAAAGGGGTAAGCACGGAGGTAGAGTACATACTCGTTTTCCTCCTGAGCCCAATGGATACTTGCACATCGGTCACGCTAAGTCGATTTGCCTGAATTTTGGGATCGCTTTATCTAACGGCGGACTTTGCAATCTCCGGTACGACGACACTAATCCCAGTAAGGAAGAAGTGGAATACGTCAATTCGATTGAGGAAGATGTACGTTGGCTGGGGTTTGACTGGGGAGACCGGAAGTTTTACGCTTCCGATTACTTTGATCAGATGTACGAGTATGCGGTCCAGTTGATAAAAGAAGGCAAGGCCTACGTATGTGACCTCAGCCCCGAGGAGATCCGCGAGTATAGAGGGACATTGACCGAACCCGGGAAAGAAAGCCCTTACCGTAACCGGTCGGTGGAGGAGAACCTGGATCTTTTTGAACGGATGAGAGCCGGGGAATTCCCAGACGGGTCACGGGTTCTTAGGGCCAAGATTGATATGGGTTCGCCTAATCTCAATTTGAGAGACCCGGTTCTATACCGAATCATGAGGGTACCTCACCACCGCACCGGGGACAAATGGTGTATTTACCCGATGTACGACTACGCTCACCCCATATCGGACGCGATCGAGGGAATAACGCATTCTATATGCACGTTGGAGTTCGAGGATCATCGGCCGCTTTATGACTGGGTGTTGGATGCGCTACATTTCGAGGTAGATGACAGACCACAACAGATTGAATTTGCCAGGCTCAACCTCACTTATACCGTAATGAGTAAGAGGAAGCTGAGACACCTGGTAGAAAAAGGTTACGTGAACGGGTGGGATGATCCACGGATGCCCACTATTTCCGGGTTGCGCCGCAGAGGCTACACGCCGGAAGCCATCCGCGATTTTTGCGAGCGCATCGGGGTAGCCAAGAGCAACAGTGTGGTGGATATAGCGTACCTTGAGCACTGTATAAGGGAAGACTTGAACCTTAGAGCTCCGAGGGTAATGGCAGTACTGCGCCCGCTCAAGGTGGTTATAACCAATTATCCGGATAACTTGGTAGAAGAGCTGGAGGCCGAGAACAATCCAGAGAACCCCGCTATGGGTTCGCGTAAAGTGCCGTTTTCTAAAGTAATATACATCGAAAGGGACGATTTTGCGGAAAACCCGCCCAAGGGCTTCTTCCGCCTATCGCCCGGGCGTGAAGTTCGATTAAAACACGCATACATCATCAAATGCGATCAGGTGATTAAGGACGAGAAGACAGGAGAGATTGTGGAAGTCCATTGTACTTATGACCCCGAAACCAGAAGCGGAGGATCGGCTGCCGGGCGCAAGGTGAAAGGGACTCTACATTGGGTCTCGGCAGAACATGCGGTCAAGGCCGAAGTGAGGGTGTACCATCACTTGTTTACTGTGGAGAACCCTGACGAGTTTGATGCCGTGGAAGAAGTCTTGAATCCAAGTTCACTCGAGGTCCTGACCGGCTGCCTCATCGAGCCTACCGTGTGCGGGGCCAAACCTGGGGACAGGTACCAGTTTTTGCGCCAAGGGTACTTTTGCGTTGACCCAGATTCACGAGGGGAGAAACTGGTGTTTAACCGTATCGTGCCCTTAAAAGATTCGTGGGCGAAGACCAAGAAAGAATAGAGCGTTTACTTGAATAAACTGGAGGATGAAAAGAGGGCAACAGGTGCCCTCCTTTTGCTTTGGGGCTGAACAGGAGAGAAGTGAACACGTGTCGTTCAACGAGAAAGTAAGAGCTAGCCTGCGGAAACGCAAAAAATTCGGCGTTGAAGAGATTCAAATCCGAGCCAAAACTTTTCGAAAAACAACACTAGTCTATCGCTGCTTTTAAAGAGATAGCAGACGATTGTAACGGTAATTTCAATCAACCCACAGGGGTCCGCATTTAAGAAGATAAGTATGTTCTCGAGATGCGTGCCGCTTTGATCTGTACAGCAGCCATTTCTATCTGGGGCTGTTTCTGTTAGTTAGGTGAACAGAAACAGTATTACAGGACCGGGAAGGGGAGCTAATGAAACTAAAATGAAACTAATGAGACGGGTAGGGGCTTTTTTTATACTGATCACGTTTTTTCTGTCATTGCTGTTCCCTAGTTCGCTCTTTGCAGCCAGCACTATAAGCGTGACTGATATTAAAAACGCCAACGGAACCAGTGACGTTACGGGCGGTTCCTTAGTAATAATCGACGGCTCGGGCTTCGGCGCTTTCGGCAATGATTGCCAGGTGACCTTCGAGTTCAATACCGTATCCATGAACGTTTACCGCATTCAGACCTGGTCAGATACCCAGATAACCGTGAGGGCTCCTTATTATACTCTTGGGACTAAGGAAACGGAGCAGGTACTCGCAGTTACCATCACAACCAACGACGGTCGCACCTATACCTATACCCAGAAGAAGCTCACCTATGTCCATGATCCCTTTATTACTAACGTTTACCCCTACAACCTTATCACAGTGAGCGGGTTTGACCAGAATGGAAGGCCAATCATACAGTCTACAGTCAAGAGGGTAGCGGTTGAAGGGGCTTATTTGAAGAAGGTATCGAAGATAAGGGTAAGTGCGGCTGTGAGCGGCAATTCCATTTTATACAGTAACCTTGACGAAGACAAAAAGGAACCAGGTTATGCGGGCGGTATCTCCTGGGACAGCGAGGGGGCCATATACGTTGCCTGGAATTCGCTTATGGAGAACAACGACCTGATTTTTACCGCGGAAAGCACGGCCGGAGGGCTTTCTAATGCTTACGAGGGCGCCCAGGGCGGAATGCGGCTCTCCAACATCGGTATCCCCGAGGCTACCAGCTTTAATCCGAGCCCGTCAGCTCTAATAAGGGGCATCGATATTGCGATTACCGGTTCGAATTTCGAAAGCACTCCTGCCAACAACGTTGTCATAATCGCAGGTGGCGAGGCGACTGTTAAGACAGTGGAGCAGGTGGGGATGGGCAAAAAGATAGTAGTCACTGTCCCCAGTTCCGCGGACAAAACCCAGCATGACCTGCGTTTTAAGATAAAGGACCCGGCTACAGGGAAGGTAAAATCTGGGGCCATATATGCAGGAGCGGTGAACATTCTCCCGACCCCAGGAGAGCTCGAGATACTCGGGGTAGTTCCGAATGTGGGTACTCCTGCGGGGGGTACCGAGATCATGGTTATCGGGCGGGGGTTCAATACCGACACCGAGGTGTTATTTTCATCGGCGAACCCCAAATGGGAAGGTTTAGGCACGAACCCCAGACTGCTTTCTAGCGAGGAGCTTCCAGCCGGATACCCTGAAGATGCGGTTGTTCTCAAGGTCTCAACCCCGCGCTCGCCTAACAACGGCTATTATACCGGACCTGTGGACGTGACCGTTCGAGACAAAAACCTACCGGACATCGTCAAAGACACCCTGACCAACGGCTTTTATTACAGTACCCAGGGCCAAGCTTTACGGCTTACTGCTATTATGCCGATCAGTGGCCCCGAGGAAGGCGGGCAGACCGTGACCCTGACTGGAAGGAGCTTTTTCCGCTTCCGTTCTAACGATCCCGATATCTCCCGCCGTTACGCGAATGACCAACTTATAACTGCAGGCTACAACTCTAATCCATATGTCATCTCCGGGTTCGAGCCAGGCTCCGATAATGTACTGTTAACAAAAGAAGAAATAGACAACTACCTTGGCTATAGCAACGTAACAATCTGCCGGAGGATTTCAGTCACCATTGGCGGCACCCCCGTAACCATAACCAAGATCACCGAATACGTGCAGGCTGACGGAGAGAGGGTACAGTATCTAGAAGGGACTACCGGTGCCCACTACCTTGATGCTTTAACTTTGGGTGAAACCGTCGACGTTGTGGTCACGGTCACCGAAGAAATGTTCACGGATGGGCAGCGGCTGGTTATCCCCGGGGATCCGGCAGTAGCTGAAAGGGCTGTCTTGTCAAAATCTTATACCTACCAGCGAGTTAAAAGCGTGCCAGAGATAACGAACATTACACCTACCAAAGGCTCGACTGCGGGTGGAACCCAGGTGGAGATTGAAGGTTTCGACCTTTACCAGGGGCTCAGCGTCTTTTTCGGGGAAACGAAGGGGACGGTAATAGACATTGTTCCCGGAGGTGTTGAGGACGGGAGGCCGAAGGCAAAGGTTTCCGTACTTGCACCTGCCCATGCTGAGAGAGAGAGGGTAGACGTGCGGGTTGTGAATTGGGATGGGGGCGAAGATGTTCTCGAGGAGGGCTTTGAATACATCAGCAGCCCCACGATTACTAAAGTCAGCCCGGCGGTGAGCTCTCCTGCCGGCGGGGTTTTTGTGACTGTTGAAGGCAAAGACTTTATGTACGGGTCGGCGGTGAAAATCGGAAATAATGTGGTAATAGGTCACGTTTACGAGGACGAGACAGAAAACCAGCGCTTCTACACCGACCTTATCGATAGCCTTTTTCCAGGTGAAAACGTTACCTTCTTTGATGAACTCGAAATCAGGGTAATGCGGGACGCGGTAGAGCTTGCCCCCTACGACCGTGCGAATGGCAACCGCATATACCTGGAGGTACCGCCGGGAGAGCCGAAAGAACAGGACTTTTGGGTCATCAACCCGGATGGCGGGATAGCTCTGTGGCAGAACAAGTTCCAATACCTTGAATCCAGCACCCAGCTGGCCCCCAGGATCAACACTATAACCCCGAATGAAGGGAACATCCAGGGGGGGGAAGTTGTAACTATAAACGGCAGCAACTTCAGAGATGGTGCTCTAGTAACCTTTGACGGGCAGTTGGCCAGTGCGATTACGGTAAGCCAGGCAGGGCAGACCATCACCTGTCACACCCCCCCGGGTACGCGGAGCGACGTTTGGGTGCCGGTGCAGGTGATAAACGTTTCCGCCAACGGTATAGGGGTTGCGACTGTTGCTCAAGGGTTCAGGTACCACGCGGTTTACACCAACCCGACTATAAGCAGGTTTGCGCCGACGCACGGCACGAAAGGGACAAAAGTTGTAGTTGAAGGGGCTGACTTTGTTGTCGGAGCCGAAACAAGGGTATTTCTTGGGGACCAGCTTTTGACAGCTGTTACATCGTGGAATAGCGACCAGCAGGTAATGGGGGCAGTGTATGTAAAGAGTCCTGAACTTATCGAGTTCATCGTTCCGGAACTGCCCTCTCCTGGCGAGTACGCCATCAAGGTGATTAATCCGGATACGGCCCAAGCCATCGCTGCTAAGCCGTTTGTGTATCAGCTTCCTACCAGTAACCCGACTATCGAGGATATAGATGGGGACCAAAAGGCGGTTAATCCCGAGCGGGGCTCAGTATACGGCGGTACTGACATAGTGGTAGAGGGGGCTGATTTTAGGGAAGGGCTCGAGCTTTATGTAGGAACCCAGTTAGCCAGCGAAGTAAAGCTCGAATTGGTACATTTCGACAGCGGGGCTGGGATTTGGAGCAAGTGTCGGGTCCGGGCCAAGACGCCTGCTCTTCCTGCAGGGCAGACCCCAGGACCGGCAGACATCATGATCGTCAACCCAGACGGAGGAACTGCTCGTGCGTTGGGGGCGTTTACCTATGTTACGCCTTCCAGCAGCCCGGTCATAACCGCAGTTCAGCCTAATAAAGGACCAGCGGCCGGAACTCAGGAAGTAATAATTCGCGGGCGTGATTTCAGGGTGAACAGAGATGAGAACAATGTAATTACGGATTGGCCCGTGGTAACCTTCGGAGGAATAGAGGCAACTGTGGTCAAGGACGATACTCTATCCAAGAGCCAGGGTACCCAACTGAAGGTAATAACCCCGCTATATTCAGGGGGCGGGGCGGTCGACGTAACCATTACCAATCCCGATACCGGGACCTATACGCTGAAGAAGGGCTTCACCTTCGAAGTGAGCAAACCCACCATCAGCAGTGTGAACCCGTCTAAGTTTCCAAAGAGCAGGCCTAGCCTGGCGACGATCACGGGTAGCGGTTTTGTGGTTCCATCTGAAGCGGAGGGGGTAAAGTGGGCCGGTAGCGATGTTCTTTTGAGCGATGCCACCGGGCAGATATTCACTTCGCTCGCCGATGTTACCCCTACCGGCAAGACGACTATCGACGGGGCGGAATACCCGAACATCGAAGTCCTGGATGCGTCCCGTATAAGGGTAGTAATTCCTCCTTTGAGCACAGGCCAGTTCATAGGAAAACGGGTACTGCGGGTCCGTAACCCGGACGGGGGACAGGCGGACTGCACGGTAGAGTATGTATCACCGGTAGTAGAGCCGACGATAAGCTCAATCGAGCCATCTCAGGGGAGCGCTAACGGTGGCACCAACGTGACTATAACCGGTACCAACTTCCGGGATCAGGTCGAGGTTTACTTTGGGACCGGCCAAGCTACCATTATCGAAAAGTCTGAAAACAGACTGGTGGTGCGTACTCCGGCTTACAGCATGCCTGCCAACCAGACCACGGCAGCGGTGGATGTATCGGTAATCAACACAGCCGACCAGGGGGCGGCGGTAAAACCGTCAGGGTTCACCTACGTATCTCCTGAGCTGCAGCCAACGATAACCAGCATTACCCCAGATCACGGAACAACCCTGGGCGGTACGACCGTAGTAATAAAGGGAGACAACTTCCGCACCGGATGCCGGGTATTCTTCGGAACGTTGGAAGCGGCTTCAGTAACCTATGACCGGTACGACCAGCTTACGGTAGTGACTCCCTCACATGCCAAGGGGTCCGTGGACGTGTCGGTGCGCAACCCAGCTCCCGACTACGGCGAGGCCCTGAAGGCAAACGGTTTTACTTTCGAGGAAACGGTAGCTCCTCCGCCGTCGGATTTCGACGGGGAATTGTGGAACCGGCGCGCTATCAAGCTTTTCTGGTCGGCGAGTTCGGTGCCGAGTAGTTACGAGATATATGTAAACACCCGTTCCAGCACCAACTCCAAACAGTTCCTGGTTTCTACTGACAAAACCGAGTTCGTGTTCGAGGACATCGAGCCCGGCAAGCGCTATTATTTCTGGATGAGGACCATCAACCAGTACGGCTGTTCCGATTTCATCGCTTGCAAATCGAATCCCATTTACGTTTCCGACGATGATGTCGAGAACCGCCCACAAACGGCCGAAATATTACAGAACACAACTAGGATCAGCCGGGAGAAAGATGACCTGGTTATAATCGTGGGGGACGAGATTTCGTCCTGGTCAAGCAGCTACTACGACGTCACCTTAGACTCTGAGCAGGCAGCCCTAAAACGGCTGCGGCTGATGATCCCCTTGGTCGGGGTTAGAACGAACCCTGATGTAACTCTAAGGATTAACGGGGACAGGATAAACCTGTCCGTACCTCTGAAAGTATTAAAGACATCGGAAATGCAGGATTTTTGGAGCCGAACGGGAGAAGGTTACGCCTTCATCTACATCTATCCCACAAGTACGGCGGTTTTGGAATCGGTTAAGGCCAATCGGTCAGGTTCCAGACCTCTTGATGGGTTCGCCGTCGAGATCGGATTCGAGGCCAAAACCAGGAAAGTTCAGGCCTCAACCCTGGCAGGCAGCCTGCGGGTGGTCTGGCAGGTGGAAGGCGGGGTCGGTCGCCCGACGCGGGCAGAGTATTACTCGTACCCGCGTCTCGAGTGGGTGAACTGCACGGATGGGGCAAGCAGCCTAACCGGCAGGATAGAAGTGCGGGTGCCGCAGCCGAACCTTTTCATCATTTTCGGGTAAGGGCTGAGAAAAGTGAAGCGACTTTTGATTAGTTGGATAACTCTGATATTGATGCTGTTCCTGGTATTTCCCTTGAAGGCAGAGGCAGCGGATGTCTACTACGGGAGGCTAGGGGCAGGAACAGATATTTCCCATCTGTCTTTTGCCGATGTGGCTTCTCATTGGGCTCGTAGCTCAATTTACCGCCTGGCTGCGCTAGGGGTATTGAGGAGTAGTGGGCCGGACTTTCGCCCTGAGGCATATGCGACCAAAGAAGAGGCCTTGGGAATGGTTGTGAGGCTGGCCGGAAAAGAAGGCGAAGCCCAGAAGCTGGCGGTTGGACCTGGGGAAATGGCCAGCTATCGAACTCCTTGGGGAGCCAACTACACCCGGCTTGCTCAAAACATGGGCATCGTAACCCCGGCCGAAAGGGCAAGCGCCAACTGGCAGGCCCCTGCCACCAGGGAAGAAGTAGCCTACTGGATAGCCCGGATGAGTGGGCTTGCTCCTGTATACGATTCCGAACAGCACCCGGTTTACTCTTTTCAGGATTGGGCAAGGTTCAGCTCCGAGCGTATCCCCTACTGCGCAACCGTGGTCAAATTAGGGATAATGAGCGGAAGGGATGCAGGGATGTTCTATCCGCAAGCGAGCATAAGGCGGGGAGAACTGGCTGCCGCCCTGGACAAGGCCAGCCGTATAATCCTGGCCGGACAGGGATACAAGGAGCTTTCCGGAACGGTGGTCAGGGTTTCGAGCGGCGGTCAGGCCGACAGTGCAGATACATATGTTCAGGTCGCCCAGAACGACGGGCTGAGCTTCTACGTGATTGCAGGAAGTGACAAAGAGGTATTCGTGTATGACCGAACATCTGGGAAAACAGGTCTTTCGGGTCTGTTGACGAGCGGGGATCAGGTAAGTGTTCTGGTGACACCGCAGAAACTGGTTGCTTATATAGAAAAAAGGCAGGTAGCCGAAGCATCCGTCAGTGGCTACCTGGATTATGTGGATAGCGTTAAAAGGATCGTACGGGCGACCGCGAGTGACGGGAAAAGCTATGAACTGGCAGTAAGTCCTTTATGTAAGATCAGCCTTAGCGGGTATCCGGCGAGGATGAACGACCTTGTTCCAGGCCAGCCCGTGGTTATGCTGGTTAGCGGTTCCCAGGTATCGGAGATAAGAGGTGACCTGCCGGATTCGCTGACAAGCGGTGAAGTGAACGGGACGCGGGTTGTTTATGGAACGCTCTTTACCAAAACGGCAGGCGAGATCAGCATCCGGGATGAGAACGGGAATCCTTATACCTATTCCTTGACAAGCGAGACCGACTACTATGTTGGCGGCGTAGTCAGCACCTACTATTCCCTCAAGACCGGGGACTATCTAAAGCTCACAGTTGATAGTCAGGGCAATGTGATCCGGGTAGATGTTCGCAAGGATGCGGGAGACCTGGCGGTTTACCGCGGTTATTTGGACGAAGTGAAAGCTGCTTTTAGTACCGTACGTTTCACGGATATCTACCGGTATGAAAACGGCGACCTGGTAAAGGAAACGTCAGCAGCCAAGACTTTGAAACTGGCTAGCGGCGCCGAACTCTTCGCCGGCAGCAACCGGCTGAGCGCAGCCCAGCTTGAAGCTTATCGCGGCAGGTATGCTTTTGTCGTTACTTCCATCGAAGGAGGAGAAGAACGTATCGTCCGGCTGGTAGTAAGAGGCGATTCCGAGCGTCGGATAAACGGGAAGGTCGAGGAGCTAGATGCTTACCGTGATTGCATGACCGTAAAGTATGAGCCGGCCTTGATCCAATACGACCAGTCAACCATAGCAGTTAAAGACAACCGCTTGGTGGATCCGGATATGGTACAGGCAGGGGATATGGTGACTGTACTGGCCGAACGGAAAGACAACTCTTCTGTATTAGCGAGGGTCATTGTGATCGAGGGAACGGAGGAAGCCCGCTATACAATCGGCAAAGGAGTTCTGGATGAGGTTCTTTCGCGGAGCTCGATTCAAATCGACTCACTCGACTGCTTGGAGAACAACGAATGGGATTACGTGGGAAGCAACCGCGAGTACTATTACGATGCCTTGACCTATATTGTCCTTGCCACGTCCTCTTCCGTGCGGGAGCTGAACGCCGAAGAGTTCTATAATCTCGACGAGGACCTCGAAGAAGACGATATTCTCTTTATAGCGGAAGGAGACCGGATATTAGCCTTACTTGTTACAGACGGGATAGAGTTTTCAAATGAGATTATCACAAAAGGCGCCGTGATTTCGCTCGACTCTGGTTCGATAACCGTCGGCAGCGTGACCAACTGGTCTGGTTTCACAGAGAAATGGGTGGCCCAGAGCGATAATCTTACGGTGAAAACGAAGTATGCTTTAGTCGTGAAAAAAGGGCAAGGCGGCTCGGCTTCCAAACTGGCTACGAAGGATGCGGTCTACTTGCTACGGGCGTCGGTAGGAGGGGAAAGGGATGTCTATGCTGAAGCCATTCTGGTGGAATAGTCTGGGAAAGCGTGTCTTTGCAACGGTGTTGGCGGTTTTTTTAGCTGGGACAATGGTACTCAGTACAGCAGGAGCGGGTCTGGCCTTCACCGGTTTTGATCCCGGGGTGTCGGATGGCCAGGAATACCAGGAAGTAGTTTTTGTAGCTGGCACTCCGCAGGTATTCAAGGGAACGGTCAAGGAGACCAGTCGAGATCGGGGCGACAGTCGGCAGGTCACCCTTACCTATAAGCTGGTTCAAGTCGGGGGAGACGGAAAACTGACCCGCAACGTAAAACTGACGTATAATGTACAACGTAGCGGTGCCCAGGAGGTCCAGGTCATGAGCCTGGACGGGTATACGGAAAGCCTCACGCTGGGGAAGACGACCTACAAATTGGATAAAGACAAGCTTTACTTTTCAGGGTCGCAGGCTATCGACCACCGGCCGGCGGTTGATTTTTGGGCCGGGAACTGGTATATGAAAAAGGTGTATGTAACCGGAAGGGGCAGCAAGAACCAAATCACGGTAGAGTCTGTGGGGAAAAGCGAAGGGTACTCAAATGCTTGGGGGAAAGGAGATACCCGCATTATAGATGTATCGGTCAAGGGAGAACCTTCTGATGGAGAAGGCTGGGAGGGTTCAGCCCGCATAACCATGAACGATACCCTCTCTCGTTCCCTCGCCTACGTAAGCCAGGGGGCAGAACTTTCGAGCTTTGACGGAGGCTTCGTTGACGAGACGCGCACCCAACAAGTGATGACGGTTGAGTACGACCTTCCGTCCACTGGGAGCGAGGGGATTGATGACGACCGGAGAAACGAAGGTACCCTGGAACTGTCTTCAGCCTCTCCGGCCCAGCAGAAGCGGCTGTTCATCAAGGAATTTAAGGACCTACGGGGCCACTGGGCCAAAGAAGCAGTGGAGTCACTTTGCGGTCTGGGGGCTATAGACGGGGAGAACGCCTATTTCTACCCAAACCTTCCCGCCCGTCGGGGAGATTTCATCAGAGCCTTGGTCACAGTGGCAGGGATGACCTCTGCCAGCGAAGAGAATACGGCCAAAAGCACTCGAAGAACGAAAAACCAGGCAACAACTCCGCTTTTCTACGATGTTGACTCCAGCAGCCCCTACTTCAAGTATGTGCAGATTGCGGGCGAGAAGGGGCTCGTAGACGGCAAAATATTCGGGCTGAACGATAATATAACCAGGGCCGAAGCGGCTGTGCTACTGGTAAAAGCCATGGGGCTAGAAAACCTGTCTCCAGGACCCGAGACCTCAACCGGGTTCTATGATGATGCCCTGATACCGCTCTGGGCCAAAGAATCGGTTTATGTGGCGCAGGAATACGGCATAATCGGCGGGGAAACCGCGGCAGGAGCCAACTTTTTCAGGCCCAACGATATCGTGACCAGGGCAGAGATGGCAGCCATGTTAGACCGGTTTAGGGAATTTCTGAACCGCGATTTTTCCAAGGATTACCGGGACAGGCTCTACGAATTCTCTCGCAGCTGAAACAACCGGACGAGACTGGGGGCAACATGGTGCGAAACAAGCGGTTTTACCTGATGATACTCGCGGTGCTGCTTATAACGGGTGCCGCTGTTTTTGTTTGGAAGTATTGGCTTTATCACGCCGTAGGCCTGCTAAAAGGGGGAAACGGAGACGCATTCGGCCGAGGAGGCGACACTTTTCCTCCTACCGAGGAAACACGTTACAACATGGGCCTTTATCTGGACGTGTCAACACTGACACTATATGGAACTAGTGTTATCGAAACCGAAAACAACCTGGACGGCCCCCTTTCGGAGATGTACTTTACCTTGTATCCTAATGCTTTCGAGGAAAAAGCCTCTTCACCTGCGCCCCCATCGGCATACCGAAACGGGTTTGATCCCGGGTATATAAGGGTCACCGAGGTAAAGACTGATGGTATCCCTGCTTCCTATGAAGTTCAGGGCACGAAGTTGAAACTCACGCTTGAAGAGGCCCTGTCTCCCGGGCAACCCGTAAAGATCGAGATGGCGTGGAAGGTTAAAATACCGCAAGCAGCCTACCGCTTCGGTGCCTGGGATGGGGTGTTCATGTTGAGCAACTTCTACCCGGTTCTCACTGTTAGAAAGGGAGGGGAATGGCGGTTTGCCGAGGAGACCCCTTTGGGGGATCCGTTCTGTTTTGCTTGTGCAGACTACCTGGTGAAGTTGAACCTTCCGTCGGAGTATCAGGTGGTTTCAACCGGTCATGTGCTGGCGAGAGAAGCGGGAGCTGAAGGAAGGGACACGGTTCTTATTGAGGCCAGCCGAGCCCGCGACTTTGTAATCGCGGCAACCTGGCGTCACCAGCAGTTGGACACTAAGGCCATGAATATTCCGATCAGAGTGTATGTAAATCCGGGGTACGAAGACACGGGAGTGCAGGTTTTGAGTGAAGCAGAGAAGATACTCGAGTATTATGCCTGCTCATTTGGGTCTTATCCTTATGAGGAACTGGATATCATACAAGTGCCGATGGACGGTTTTCAGGGCATGGAGTATTCAGGGGTCATTTTTTTACAAGATCAAGTGTTGTCAAAAGCGTATTCCCCGAGCAGACGCGAGTTCCTGTTGGCTCACGAGATCGCTCATCAATGGTGGTTTGGGCTTATTGGAAATGATCAATCACGGGAGCCTTGGCTAGACGAAGGCCTGGCCAATTGGTCGGCAGGGCTTTATCTAAGGATGACAGGAAAGCAAACCGGCAGCGAGCAATCTGCGGGAATTAAAGCAGCGGACCTTTCCCGTTCCCTGACGGAAATGAGATCCAGAAGCGATTACCTGTACTCTGCTTACCGGGGAGGCGAGGCTTTCTGGAATGGGTTGGAAGGGGAGATAGGGACGGACAAAGTCGTCGGGGTCTTACGAAGGTATTTGGCCGAAAACAGGTACGGAATTGCTACCAGCGAAGATGTTCTGAGAGCCGTGCAGAACGAGACAGGAAAAGACATGACCCGGTATTTCTCGCAGTGGTTTCGAGACTGGCAGGAAAAAGCCCCCCCTGTGGTGAAAGTCAAAACAGGGGGTGATTAGTGTGGAAAACCTCGCTTTCATGTATACTTTGGTCAACAAGCTCTTCCTGGCCATTAGCGAAGTAATTGCGGAGTTGCCGGACGGGCAGCAGTGGCTGGAGCGGGTGATTGAGAGCTTATCTCGCCGGGTTTACTACGAGTTCGAGCGCGACTATTACAGCCGGGGGAATCAGGCGACGGACTACGCGCAAGCTTGGGTTAGGGTGTTGGGCAAACAAGGGTTTCTCAAAGAAAGCCACTATCGATTTGTACAAGAAGATGATGCAATAAACGTTTACATCGAGAACGGCACTTGTGCATATCGGGAGTACTGCCGACAGGCCAAAAGGGAAGGCACCCTGTTCATATGCCCGCGCATGACCAGCATTAAATGGATAATCGCCGTCAAGACGGGGCAACCTTATCTGATGGTGACTGAAGAAATCGATAACGAAGGGGTATGCCGGGGCAGGGTTTACCCAGAGGATTCTGGGAAATAATTGTATATAATCTTTGCTTAACCCCATAATATAATAATGTTTGTGGGAGGCATTGCAGCATGGATTTGGTAAAGAAGATTCAGGACGATCTGAGGCAGAAGATCGTGACAGCACTCGAAAAAGCGAAAACCGGAGGCAAATTTAACTACCAAGAGATACCTGCCTTTGTTATTGAGGTTCCGCGCGAAAAACAGCACGGGGATTACGCCTGTAATGTAGCCATGCTCTTGGCTCGACAGGCCCGCATGTCCCCAGTTGCGATAGGACAGGCCATTATAGATCTCTTGCCCCAAAATGATCCCCTTATATCAAGGGTGGAGGTTAAAGGGGCAGGATTTATAAATTTTTTCCTTAAAGAAGACTGGCTATTCGATGTGCCTAAAGTGGTTTGGCAAAGCGGCGAGAGTTACGGGCAACATAAGCCAGTAGGGAAGAAGGTTCAAGTAGAGTTCGTCAGCGCCAACCCTACCGGAGATCTTCACATGGGCAACGCCCGCGGGGGGGCTATCGGGGATAGCCTGGCTAATATTTTGTCCATGGCGGGATACGAAGTAGAGAGGGAGTATTACGTAAATGATGCCGGGAACCAGATTGAGCTGTTTGGACTGTCCCTGGAAGCGCGGTATTTGGAGTTGTGTGGATGTGAATTCCGATTCCCGGAAGGTGGATACGAAGGACAGGATGTCGTAGAGACGGTTCGGCATTTCATAGAAGCATACGGGGACTATCTGGTTGGGGCTAATCCATACGAGAGACGGCAGAAACTCACGGAATTTGCTCTGAAAGAGAAATTGGAAAGCATTAAAACTTCTTTAGAGGCTTTCGGTATAAGATACGATGTCTGGTTCAGTGAACAGAGTTTGCACGACTCTGGTAAAATAGAAGAAGTGACTGAGGAATTGAAAACTAAGGGGTATTTGTACCTGAAGGAAGGGGCCTGGTGGTTTAGAGCAGGAGAAGACTCTGGCGAAAAGGACGAGGTGGTTATTCGTAAAAATGGCCTTCCTACTTATTTTGCTGCGGACATAGCCTACCACAAGAACAAGTTTGAGCGAGGGTTTGACTGGGTTATCAACGTGTGGGGAGCAGACCACCACGGGCACGTAGCGAGGATGAAAGCGGCTATCGCTGCCCTGGGCTATGACCCGAACCGGTTAGACGTTATCCTGATGCAGTTGGTGAGGTTGTACCGGGGAGGGGAACTGGTACGGATGTCTAAGCGTACGGGGACTCTGGTAACCTTGGACGAGCTGCTGGAAGAGGTAGGGAAAGACGCCGCCCGGTTCTTTTTCGTAATGCGAAGTCCAGACAGCCACCTGGACTTCGACATGGAACTGGCTCAAAAGCAGAGCCAGGAGAACCCGGTTTACTATGTCCAGTACGCGCATGCCCGCATTTGTAGCATTATGAGGCAAGCTGAGAGGGCTGGCATTCTTCTGAAGAATCCGGATGAAGTTAACCTGCGGCTTCTGTGCCTACCTGAGGAATTAGAACTGCTACGCAAGGTAGCTGAGTTCCCTAACGAGATATCAATGGCAGCAGCAACCCTGAGCCCGCACCGCATCGCCCGCTATGTGCTGGACTTGGCCGGGATGTTCCATAGCTATTATAATCATCACCGGGTGCTGAACGAGGAGGAGAATCTGAGAGACGCTCGAATGGTATTGATGGAAGCTATAAGGCGAGTCGTCAAGAATTCTCTGAGTGTTTTGGGGGTTTCGGCCCCGGAAAGGATGTAGGGGGGACTAGCTTTGACCGCTAAGAAAAGCGAGGCAGATTGGGCTTACGAGGTTTTGCGAAACCGGGAAGGTCCTGTGTATTACCGAGAACTGGTGGAAACTGTATTACAGTTTATGAACCGGGAGATCAACCCGCGCAACATGGCCGCCGTTTATACCCAGATTAATCTCGATAACCGGTTTGGTTATATGGGAGATGGATACTGGGCATTGAAGGTCAGATAGGAGGGAAAACCATGAAGCTGACTTGGTACGGTCATGCCTGCTTTTTGATAGAAGGAAACGGGGTGAAAATTCTGACAGACCCGTTCGATAAGTCTGTTGGTTACCCTATTCCTCAGGTAACGCCGGATATAGTCACCGTCAGCCACGAACACTATGATCACAACGCTGTCGGCTCTGTAAAGGGTTCTTTCCTTGTAGTCCGGGGGCCAGGGCAACATTCAGCTAAGGGCGTCAAAATCAAAGGCGTTGCCACTTACCACGACCGTTCAGGAGGAAAGGAACGGGGGAAGAATACCGTTTTTGTCTTGGAAGTGGAAGGCATCAAAATAGCTCACCTGGGAGATCTGGGGCATGTACTGACTCCTGCCCAGGTTGAGGAGATAGGGAGTGTTGATGTTCTCTTAGTTCCGGTAGGCGGGACTTATACCATCGATGCTGATGATGCGGTTAAGGTCGTCAACCAGCTTGATCCGCAGGTAGTGGTGCCAATGCATTTCAAGACCCCTCATTGCCAAATCAATATCGCACCGGTCGAGGGTTTTTTGAAAAATTATGCTAAGGCTATGAAAAAGCCATATCTCGAGTTAACCGGCGTAGACCGTACGGGAGAAAAGCAAGTTACAGTCCTGGACTATTTCCAAAAATGAGGGAAGCGGGGAACAAAACCCCGCTTGCTTTTGGATTTGGAGGACGGTAGAGAGGGTCGCGAGTCAAAAAAAGGGGGAGCAGGAATTGACCAAGTTCATATTCGTAACAGGAGGAGTAGTATCATCGCTGGGGAAGGGAATTACGGCCGCATCGCTCGGTCGACTGCTCAAAAGCCGGGGATTGCGGGTTTCTCTCCAGAAGTTCGATCCTTACATCAACGTGGATCCGGGGACGATGAGTCCTTATCAGCACGGAGAAGTTTTTGTGACTGAGGATGGAGCGGAAACCGATTTGGACGTAGGACATTATGAACGGTTTGTGGACGAAAACCTGAGCCGTAATTCCAATGTAACGACCGGCCAGATATATAAGGCCGTGATTGACAAGGAGAGAAGGGGAGACTACTTAGGACAAACCGTTCAGGTGATACCCCATATTACCAATGAAATAAAGGAAAGGGTTATTCAAGTAGCAAAAGAGTGTTCGCCCGATGTGGTCATAACCGAGATTGGGGGCACGGTAGGGGATATAGAATCGCTGCCTTTTCTCGAGGCTATCCGCCAGTTGAAAAAGGATGTGGGCAAGGAAAACATCCTATATATACACGTCACTCTCATTCCTTTTATCAAAGCCGCGGGGGAACTTAAGACCAAACCGAGCCAACACAGTGTCAAGGAGCTCCGCAGTATAGGTATCCAGCCGGATATCCTCGTCTGCCGTACTGAGAAAAAACTTTCGCGAGAAATGAGGGCTAAACTGGCCTTGTTCTGCGACGTGGACGAGGAAGCGGTTATCGAGGCCCTAGACGCGTCGACCATCTACGAATTACCGCTCATGTTCCATGAAGAGGGACTCGATGACATCGTTCTCAAACGTTTAGGGCTATCGTGTCCCCCGGCTGACTTAGATGAATGGCGCCGGTTGGTAAGTAGCCTTAAGAACCCGTGCGGGTCGGTGCGGGTGGCTCTGGTAGGCAAATACGTGCAGCTTCCGGATGCTTACTTAAGTCTTATCGAGTCTTTACACCATGCCGGTATATATCACCAGTTAGACGTGGAAGTTAACTGGGTCTACGCCGAGGAGATTGAAGAGAAGGGCTGCGGCTGCTTAAAAGAAGCAGATGCGGTGCTCGTTCCAGGCGGTTTTGGAGAAAGAGGAGTGGAAGGGAAAATAAAAGCGGTCCAATTCGCGAGAGAAAACCGGATTCCTCTTTTGGGAATATGTCTGGGCATGCAGTGCGCCGTCATCGAGTTTGCCCGGAATGTCTGTAATATGGCGGGTGCTCATAGTTCCGAGTTCGCTCCTAATACGCCTTACCCGGTGATAGATCTTTTGCCGGAGCAAAAAGAGGTTCATGCCAAAGGGGGAACCATGCGCTTAGGGGGGTATTTGTGCCAGTTGGTGAAGGGAACTAAAGCCCATCTCGCCTACCAGGTAGACCAGGTAGTCGAAAGACACCGTCACCGGTATGAGTTTAATAACCGGTATCGAGAGGCATTAGAAGAAAAGGGCCTGGTAATTAGCGGGATTTCGGTAGCTAGGGATCTTGTGGAAATCATTGAATTGAGGGATCACCCGTGGTTTGTGGCTTGTCAATTCCACCCTGAATTCAAGTCCCGGCCAAACCGGCCTCATCCCCTGTTTCGGGATTTTATTCAAGCGGCTTATGCACTGAGGAGTCAAAAGAAGTACGAGCCGTGATCATATCATAGACAGCATCTTATGACACTGTGCCCACCTTATAAGGGGTGGGCTTTCTGATAATCATCGGCCAGAAGGAGAGAGTAGTGTGTACACAGGTCGGGTCGTAATAGACCGAGAAAAGGAGATGTTCGACGAATTTGTATCCCGGCACCCCAAAGGCCACATCCTTCAAACCTGGGAGTGGGGGCAGGTCAAGGCATTTACCGGTTGGAAGCCTCTACCCATGGTGTTGGAGCGGGACGGACAGGTAGTTGGAGCAATCTTGATACTGAAACGGCGGCTTCCAATACCAGGACTCGAAAGGAGCATTTTTTACGCGCCGAGGGGTCCAGTAATCGATGTGCGTGACCGCGAGCTTTTTGCGGCTTTGATAACAGAGGTAAGGAAACTGGCACGGAAACACAGGGCGATATTCCTAAAGATAGACCCGGATGTTCCGGCGAGCGACGAAGAGTTTGTCCGTCTTTTACGCGAAAACGGGTTTAAGAAGACGGTGACCGCAGAAGGGTTCGAAGGGGTACAGCCTACTTTTGTCTTTAGACTGGACATTTCTCCTTCCGAAGAAGAGCTTCTTGGCAGGATGAGTTCGAAAACCCGCTATAACATCCGGCTAGCTGTACGAAAAGGAGTAAAGGTCTACCCGATGGAAAACAAGGAGCAACTCCCCGTGTTCTACTCCATCTTGAAGGAAACCGCGGAGAGGGACAATTTCCTTATTCGCGGGTATGACTACTTCAGTACCATTTGGGATGAACTGGTACCGCAAGGCCTTGCCCGTTTTTTTCTCGCCGAATACGAGGGAAAGGTGATAGCAGGTACCTTAGCATTAAAACTGGGAAGCAAGGTATGGTACAGCTACGGGGCTTCCAGCAACCAACATCGCAATGTTATGCCTAATTATCTTTTGCAGTGGTCTATGATCCGATGGGCGCAACAAGAGGGATGTACGCTGTACGATTTTCGCGGGGTGTCCGGGGAATTGAGGGAAGATAACCCCTTGTATGGGTTGTACCGGTTTAAGAAGGGATTTGGCGGTGAATTTGTAGAATTCGTGGGTGAATGGGACAAGGTGTTCTCGCCTTTTTTCTATTGGCTGTGGGGTTGGGCCTTACCATTATACTACCGGGGGACAAGATGGATTATATGGTGGCGAAAACGCGGAGGAAGAAAACAGGGACATGCAACTTATGCCGAATAACCGCTGGATAGAAGTTGATATTGACGCGCTGGTTCATAACCTTGAAGCGGTTAGATCCTTGCTGAAGGAAAACACCCGCCTCATAGCCGTTCTCAAAGCTAATGCATATGGATTAGGAGCGGTGGGGACGGCACGGGTGCTCGCGCGGCACGGGGTAGACTATTTCGCCGTTACATTTCCTGAAGAGGCCTTCGAACTGCGAGAAGGAGGAATCAGTACCGATATCCTGGTATTTGCCCCTGCAGGCGAACGGGAGGCCGAGAAGGCCGTTGAGCAGGGGCTGACGCTGACGGTGGCGAGCTACAGGGACTACAGGATAGCGAGTAAGGTTGCCTCTCGCCTCAATGAGACGGTGAGAATTCACTTGAAAATCGACACTGGTTTGGGAAGGTTCGGGGTAACAGCAGACCAGGCTTTAGAGTTAGCCCGCTTAATACACTACGACCAGTGGCTGGTTTTAGAAGGGTTGTACACGCACTTTGCGGAGGCTGGGGCGCGGAGTCCAAAATTTACGCAGAGCCAGTTCGAACAGTTGCAGAAGACTGTAGATGCTCTAACCGGTAATGGTATAAGGCCAGCTTTAATACACTGTTGTAACAGTGCGGCTGCTCTTCGTTTCCCCGAAATGCACCTAGATGCGGTCCGGATAGGAACGTTGCTTGGCGGACAGTACCCGGCTGGACACGTACCCAACAAGATAAAGCTTAAAAACCCTTACCGGTTCAAGGCGAGAGTAACGGCGGTGAGGGAAATGCCAGCAGGCAGTTATTTGGGCTACTACCGTACCTATCGAACCAGGACAGAATCGAAGATAGCAGTGGTACCGGTCGGGTTCGCGGACGGATTGGGCCTAGAAGCGTTATCAAGGCCTGGAAGTTGGTTTGACCTGTTCAAGATAATCGCCAAATTGGTAGGATCATACTTGAATCTAAGCCGGTTTACGGTTAAGGTCAAGATAGGAAAAGACGAGTACCCGGTCAAGGGCAAGGTGTTCATGCAGTTTTGTTTGGTTGAGCTACCTCCGGATTTTCCAGTGGAACCGGGCACAGTGGTGGAGGTGCCGGTAAAAAGGACCTTAGCTCCCCGCGACATTCGTCGTGCATACATAGAGAACGGATGTTTAGTTGAAGCGGAAGGGGATGACGAAGGAGTCTTGGGTGCCAAGAGGGAGGTGGTGGAGTGAGGCAGAGGTTAGTGGTTGGCCTTATCGTGGCTTTTTGCTTAGCTGTGCTGGTGCTGGCAGTAAAATGGTCTCCCGATACTTCCGGGTCAGCGTCCAAGGTCGGAGCCGGGGGAGCAATCGGAGTGGTGAGGATTGAGGGCGTGTTGAGTGGGGCCAGCCAGGGGTACGGGGGAGCTACCCAGACAGAGGAGATTATGGAAGCTTTACGAGAGGCCGGAAAAAGGGACGACATAAAGGCAGTTCTAATTCGCATAGATAGTCCGGGAGGTAGTGCGGTAGCCGCCCAAGAAATCGCAAGGGAGATAGAGCGGCTAAAAAAGAAGGGGAAACCCCTGGTGGCTTCAATGGGAGATGTAGCTGCTTCCGGCGGATACTGGGTTGCTGCTAGCTGCGATGAGATATTTGCAAACCCGGCTACTACTACCGGCAGTATTGGAGTCATAACTGAGCAGGTAAATCTGGAAGAACTGTTCAGTAGAATGGGGATCGAAACTGAGGTAATAAAAAGTGGTTCATACAAAGATATGGGATCCATAACCCGAAAACTATCTCCTGAAGAGAGAAAATTGCTGGAAGAATTGGTTGATGATGTTTACCAGCAGTTTTTGCTCCAGGTAGAGAAAGGTAGGCGGGGCAAGATGAGCCCTGACGAGATACGAGCTATTGCAGATGGTAGAGTCATGACCGGAAACAAGGCTAAACAAATAGGGCTCGTCGATCACCTGGGCAACTACTACGATGCTTTGGAAAGGACAAAGGAACTGGCTAACCTGTCCGGAGAACCGCAAGTCATCGAGTTAAACCCACAAGATCCTTTTTCCAAGGTTTTTTCCCAGTTACTGAATTCAAAGGCTATTCTTCAGCCTTATCTGAGTATAAGATGAACTGCTTTCAAGGTTAGGAGTCGCAAGGCAAAGTCTAACACGGCAGAATATCAGATGGTCTTTTTGCATTCTTGGGGAAGGGGGGAGGAACTTGCGGGCACACGAATTAGTCTACGGGGTATTCTTTAACCCGGCTGCGACCTTTCGCTACGTGGGAGAGGAAAAGCCTCTCAGGCAGGTTTTTGCGATTTGGTTGGCGGCTTTGGGGTTCGGGGCTGTGGTCAGTTTCAGCCTTTTCAGGGGAAATGTAGTTTCTGGTTTGCCGCCGGATTGGAGTGTGCTTGCTGACCGTGTAGCCAATTTTTCTCTGGTATACGGGGTAGGGTATGTAGTGGTGTCGTTATTAATATGGTTTGTTTCGGCAGCGGTCTATTCATTGGCATCCGAAGTGTTGTACCAACGGGGAAACGGTCGAGGCCTGTTAGCAGCTTTGGCTTTGGCTAACTTGCCCAGCACTTTGGGGCCGGCCTTTCGGCTGCTGGGACGGGTGTTTGTTTGGGAGTCTTTGGTCATTTTGCTGGCGTTGGGAATATGCCTTTGGACCGTTGGCCTGCAAGTCGTGGCCCTGCGCGAGGCACTAAAGGTGTCAACATCACAGGCAATAATGTTGTGGGCTTTTCCCATGGTGATAACAGGGTTGCTTTTAGTGATAATGATAGTTCTGTTGGGGGTAGCGGCAGGGGGATTCTAGCCATAAGTGCCAATAAATGTATATAATGCTTTTAAGGGCGGATATCGAGTGTACGATACTCTCGATGAAGCACTAGCTTGGAGGGAGGAAAAGGATGGCTCGACGTATGTTGGTCGTCGATGACCAGAAAGGAATTCGCCGGCTTTTGGAGGAACTGTTCAAGCAGGAGGGGTTCGAGGTAACTGTCGCGGCTGACGGCAGGCAGGCTGTTGAGGAAGTGCGAAAAAGCATCCCCGATATAGTGTTGATGGACATGAAAATGCCGAATATGAACGGGATAGAGGCGTCGGAGGAAATACTAAACATAAGTGAGAATATACCGATTATTTTGATGACCGCTTACGGTGAAATCGAACTCGTAGAAAAATCCCAAAAAATAGGGGTTAGAAGGTACATTGTGAAGCCGTTTGATATATCTGTTTTGAGAGAAATGGTGGCCGAAGAACTCGGCTAGGCTGCACCGCGTTTCTTGTACATAAGTGGGCTTTGCGATTTACATAATATCACGTCAGAGAGGTGAGGATAATGGCTTTGGTACCTGTAGCTGATCTATTGGTACAAGCGGAGAAAGGGGGGTACGCGGTAGGCGCCTTCAATGCCAACAACATGGAGATCGTTCAAGCCATCATGGAAGCTGCTAGGCTTGAAAAGGCTCCGGTCATAATGCAGGCCAGTCAAGGAGCCATCCAGTACGCCGGGCTCGACTTCATTACCGGAATGGTGAAAATTGCGGCAGGAGACGAGGACATACCAGTAGCCCTGCATCTTGATCACGGTACCAGTTTTGAGCAGGTAATTCGCTGTATCAGAGGTGGATTCACTTCGGTCATGTATGATGGTTCAAAATTGCCTCTGGACGAAAACATCGCTATCACCAAAAAAGTGATAGAGATCGCTCGAGCCGTTGGAGTATCGGTGGAAGCAGAGTTGGGGAAAATAGGCGGTACGGAAGATAACGTGTCGGTAGACGAGCGCGAGGCAATGTTTACGGATCCTGAAGAAGCTCGGTATTTCGTAGAACAGACAGGGGTGGATTCGCTGGCGGTGGCCATAGGGACGGCGCACGGGCAGTACAAAGGCGAACCCCGTCTTGATTTCGACCGGCTGGCCAAAATTCGCCAACTTACTAATATACCAATCGTTCTGCACGGTTCATCCGGGGTACCGGACGATCAGATCCGGAAGGCTATCAGTTTGGGCGTGAGAAAGGTAAACATTGACACCAATATCCGGGAAGCGTTCGTAGGGAAGATGCGGGAGGAACTAGCCAAGAACGAGCGCGAAATCGATCCTCGGAAAATTCTCGGCCCAGCCAGGGAAGCGGCCGTAGAAATAATAAGGGAGAAGATAAGGCTGTTTGGAAGCGCGGGTAGAATTTAGAATTGAGAATTAGGGAAGAGCGTTGTTGGTTTTTGGCTGGCTGCTGTCAGGGTGAAAGAAAGGGGGAGTTTGGCATTGCGCATTTTTATCGATTCGGCCAACGTGGAAGAAATAAAGGAGATAAACGACATGGGGTTTTTGGCTGGAGTTACCACTAACCCTACCTTGGTTGCCCGGGAAGGAAAAGATTTTAAAACCGTGGTAAAGGAAATATGTGGTATAGTAGATGGACCGGTTAGTGCTGAAGTCATAAGCATGGACACAGCAGGCATGATAGCTGAAGCCCAGGAATTAGCGGCTATTCACCCGAACGTAGTTATCAAAATTCCCATGAGCGAAAGCGGGTTGAGGGCCATTAGATTACTGGCTGATAAGGGGATAAGGACTAATGCTACTCTGGTTTTTTCTCCAGCCCAGGCTTTGCTCGCAGCCCGCGCCGGGGCCAGTTTCGTCAGTCCTTTTATCGGCAGAATTGACGATACCGGAAATAACGGGCTGACGGTATTGGACGATATAGTGTCTATTTTCAACCAGTACCTCATCGACACCGAGATCATAGCAGCCAGCATAAGACACCCGGTACACGTGGTGGAAGCTGCCAAGATCGGAGCTCACATAGCCACGGTTCCCTACAACGTTATCAAGCAGATGGTAAGGCATCCTATGACAGACCTGGGTATAGCTAGGTTTTTGGAGGATTGGAAGAAGGTAAGGGCGTGAGGCCGGGTTACGGCAAGGGAGGGAAACCACAATGGAGAGGGAACTCGCACTGGAGTTTGTGAGGGTTACCGAAGCAGCTGCTTTATCCGCTGCTAGGTGGATGGGGAGAGGCAACAAGGACGCGGCGGATGAGGCTGCCGTCTCAGCCATGAGGGCAACTTTCGATACAGTTCAGATTGACGGTATTGTTGTCATTGGTGAAGGGGAAATGGATGAGGCCCCCATGTTGTACATCGGAGAAAGAGTTGGTATGGGGGTGCCTCCCATGGTCGATGTTGCTGTAGATCCGCTGGAAGGGACAAACATAGTGGCCAAGGGCTTAACCGGAGCTATTGCCGTGTTAGCAGTAGCGCCTCGGGGTACCCTGCTTCATGCTCCAGACATGTATATGGACAAGATTGCGGTAGGCCCTGAGTGCAAAGGCAGGGTAAGTTTAGATGCCCCGGTAAAGGACAACTTGAAAGAAGTGGCCAAAGCTTTGAATAAGAAGATATGCGAACTAACGGTGGTGGTTTTGGACCGACCCCGGCACCAGGAGTTGATAGAGGAAATCAGGATGGCGGGAGCCCGGATTAAGCTGATTACGGATGGAGACGTTTCCCCGGCAGTGGCGGCTGCTTATCCAGGATCCGGAGTCGATATATTGATGGGGATTGGCGGAGCTCCGGAAGGGGTTATTTCGGCGGCAGCCCTGCGTTGCTTGGGCGGCGACTTTCAGGGACGGCTTTGGCCGACAGAAGAGGCAGAGGTAGAAAGAGCTCGTAGCATGGGGATATCCGACATTAACCATTTATTCACTTTGGAAGAATTAGTACAGTCGGAGGATGTAATTTTCGCCGCTACTGGTATAACCGATGGAGATCTCTTGAAAGGAGTGCGGTATTCGGCAAGGAGAGCTCGAACCCACAGCCTGGTGATGAGGGGTACGTCCGGGACGGTAAGATACATTGTGGCAGATCATCAGCTTGATAGAAAACCGCTTTTCAAGGATAATAGAATTAAGGTATTTGAACCATAAAGAGATAAGTGAGGATGTTGTACTATTTCTAGGATCAAGCGCCTGCGTAAGTCGTTGTCAGACCTGCTGTTGCGCGTGTTTAAAAAGGAAGATGCGGCCCTACGAATAGCCGTGGGCTTCGCCCTCGGTTCCTGCGTGAATTTTCTTCCTACCATGGGATTTGGGCTTCCGATAGCTGTGGCAGTTGCGTTTATTTCTCGCACCAACATAGTGGCTGCTGTTGCTGGAGAGACTCTATTTAAACCGTTGTTTCCTGTAATGTTATACTTGAACTTCAAAGTGGGGGCGGCTTTGACGGGGAATTATTTGGGAAAGGTTTTCAGCTGGCCTCTTGAGTCGCCCCGCTTGGTCTTTCAGACTTGTTTAGCCTATTCCAAGGTTTTCGTGGTGGGACTGATTACCAACACAGTGGTGTTAGGAGCAATTTTGGTGGGGGTATTAGTGGTGCTCCTGTCAAAATATAGACAAAGAATTATTAGTTTGCTGTCAACCAGAGAGGAGGATATTGGTTGAACTTATCGGAACTGGAACAGAAAACCATGGTCGAGTTGTACCAAATGGCCAGAGAGCTTAATCTAACCGGGTACTCTCGCCTGCGAAAAAAAGAGTTAGTATTCGAGATAATGAAGGCGCTTACCAACTCAGACCAGCTTTTGGAAGCATCAGGAGTACTCGAGATTCTGCCCGACGGCTACGGTTTCTTGCGACCCTTTGCTTATCTCCCCAGCCAGGATGATATTTATGTTTCTCCATCGCAGATCCGCAAGTTCGATTTGAGGACTGGAGACCGGGTATCCGGACAGGTAAGGCCGCCGAAGGACAGTGAAAGGTTTTTCGCTTTGCTCAAGGTGGAGAAAGTTAACGGGTTTGCGGCCGAAGAATCTCCCCGGCGCTTGCACTTCGATGCGCTGACCCCGTTATACCCCTACGAAAAAATTAAACTGGAAACCACCTCCCATGAAATCAGTACCCGCATAATAGATCTGGTAGCTCCTATCGGAAAGGGACAGAGGGGGTTGATAGTTGCTCCCCCCAAAGCAGGAAAAACAGTACTGTTGCAAAAGATTGCCAACGGCATTATTACTAATCACCCGGAAATAATAGTATTTATTTTGCTCGTCGACGAGCGTCCAGAAGAAGTAACCGATATGCAGCGTTCGGTACAAGCGGAGGTAATAGCTTCTACCTTCGACGAGCCCCCTGACAACCACGTAAAGGTCGCGGAAATGGTGCTTGAGAGGGCGAAACGTTTAGTAGAGCATAAGCAGGACGTGGTTATCCTCCTCGACAGCTTAACCCGCCTGGCAAGGGCCCACAATTTAGTAATTCCCCCCAGTGGCCGAACCCTTTCGGGAGGGCTTGACCCCGCTTCGTTGAACAAGCCCAAGCGCTTTTTCGGTGCTGCGCGCAAGATTGAAGAAGGAGGCAGCTTGACTGTTTTGGCTACGGCTTTGGTAGAGACCGGTTCGCGTATGGACGAGGTTATATTTGAAGAGTTCAAAGGAACAGGTAATATGGAACTGGTCTTGGATCGAAAGCTGGCCGAAAGGCGGATTTTCCCAGCCATCGATCTCAAACGTTCTGGTACTCGCAAAGAGGAGCTCCTTCTTTCCCCGGAAGAGTTGGAACTGATGTGGAACTTAAGGCGGATGTTCAGCAATTACCAGACAACAGAAATAATGGAGATAATGATCGACACATTGAGAAAGACCAAATCGAATCGAGACCTGCTTCGAGCAGCCCCCATGGTGTTTGCCGATAACTAAAAAAAGGCCGAAACCGGTATAATCTGTGCACCGTTGGAAAAAATAAGGGTGATTGACCCTTATTTTTTTCTTCGAGGTGGAATTATGTTCCCAAAAGCGGGGAAGCTGGTACTTGTTTTGGCTCTGGTTTTAAGCCTGGCCCCAGGTCGCGCCCAGGCCTGGATTACCCGCGACGACTTTGTCCCTTGCGTGAGAAGCGGTACTTCTGCCGCTGACAGCGAAACCAGGTTGCACCGGGTAGCGAGGGGAGAAACACTGTGGGGTATAGCCCGCAACTTGGGCATCGACGTAGAAGTGCTGATGGCGATGAACGGTCTTGACGACAACAGCTTACTATTAGAAGGACAGCTGATTAAAATTCCCTACCGGCAATCAAGGTTACACCGGGTAAAGACAGGCGAGACCGTATGGAAGATTGCCCGCATGTATCAGGCGGACGTTAACGAAATCCTTAACGCTAACCGGATTACCAGGCCCGAACGCCTGAGAGTCGGTACAGTCCTCTTAATTCCGGGGAGCAAGTCGTATCCGATTGTCGCTCAAGCCTCTCGTGGCTTCATGACTTCTGCTCTGAGCTGGCCGTTAGTAGGAACCATTACTTCGAAGTTCGGGTGGCGAAGAACGGGGTTTCATCACGGGGTAGACATCGCAGCCAAAAAGGGAACACCTGTCCGTGCCGCGGACGCAGGAGAGGTGATATTTGCGGGGTGGAAACCTGTATATGGAAAGACCGTAATAATAAAACACCCAGGGAACAAAAACACACTTTACGGGCACGCCAGCAAAATCAAGGTCAAAAAGGGGCAAAAAGTGAGGCGAGGACAGGTGATAGCAGAGGTGGGAAGTTCGGGAGTAAGTACGGGGCCTCACCTGCATTTCGAAGTGTGGGTAAACGATGAGGTAAAGAATCCGCTGTTGTTTCTGGCACGCTGAAACTGGCCTGTAATAAAAGAGCCGGCCGCGACAGGTTTCGGTTCTTTTTTTTTGGGGTGCGCATGTCATGGGCGAGCGCTTACGGGTGGGAGACAGAAGGGTCAGTGTCATGTTAGTATTGATATGCATCCTATTGAACTCGACAAACCTAAAAACGGATTGTTTCCCTAGAAACAAATCCTTATACTTAGCCTTAAACCGGAGGGATTTGATGTTTGCCAAGATCGATGCCAAAAAGCGAAAGCTTGATGAACTGCGGCCTTTACCGCCGGGGACTCTCAAAAGCCTGCTTGAACAAGCGCGGCTGGAGTGGACTTATCATTCTAATGCCATCGAGGGAAACACTCTATCGCTCAAAGAGACACGCATAGTTCTAGAAGGAATAACCGTGGGAGGCAAGACCCTTAGAGAGCATTTGGAAGTCATCAATCACCAAGAGGCCGTGTTTTATTTAGAAGAATTGGTTCAGCAAAAAAGCCTTCTCAGCGAATGGGACATAAAAAGCATTCACCGGCTGGTCTTAAAAGGCATTGACGACTCCCATGCCGGAGTGTACCGCATGGAAAACGTGGTCATCAGCGGCGCAAAACACGTTCCTCCGCCGCATTATTTGGTGCAGGAGCAGATGGAGCACCTGATGGCTAGGTACCGAAAAGAATGGCGGGATATCCATCCTGTTGAAAGGGCTGCGTTACTTCACGGGGGATTTGTCAAGATACACCCGTTTCTTGACGGAAACGGGCGCACTGCCCGACTTTTGATGAACTTCGAACTGATAAAGGCAGGCTATCCTCCAGCCATCATCAAGAAAAGAGACCGTCTGAGATATTACGAGGCTTTGGACGAGGCACACATTAAAGGAGATTACCGGAGTTTTACCTTGCTTGTTGCCCGCTGCGTCGAAAGAAGCTTGGATTGGTGGCTGGAAACGCTAGGCAATTGAACCAGTTGTATTAGGATTAGCTCGAGGGTTATCTATGAAAGAATAAATAAGAGTGATAATTGGATAAGGTATGTGCGGTCGAGAGGAGAATCCTACATGTATTTGACTCTATTCGCAGATGAGAAGGGGCGTGTCTTCGAACACCCCCAGTTGCAGATGCTGGGGAGGACCGCTGATAGCTGGGCCCTTCCGAAGCGAGGAGAAATGATGAGGTTGCCCTCCGGTGCGTCTCTGGTAATGGTACCTCAGCATTACCCGGTGGGTTGGGACCCGGAGCAGGGTAAACCGGTCCTGTTGGAAGCGAACCCTTACTCTGGCAGGGGCAGGGTTTATGCTGTGGCTGCCCTTTTGCCGCAGGGATTTACGAGGACCTATCTTCCGGCCACGGTTGTGCCGACAGGGAAAAAGACCTTGCCCTTGCTAGGATACGCGGCTGTCGCTTTGAAAGGCGATGAAGTCTACGTGGCTGCGATTCAAACCGATGAACACCGCAAATGGCACCCCCGTTTCTACAACACCCCATCCCTGGAGAAGAGGATCGAAAAGCGGCTTTCGCTCCACTCTCACAACCGGATACTGCAGCACCTTTCGCACTGTGCCAAGCACTACAGCTGCTTTACCGCGCAGAACATATTCTACGAGCGCTGGGAAGGGGGAATACCCACGTCCCCGGCTTGCAACGCGGCATGCATAGGGTGTATTTCCGAACAGCACGGGGACGCGGTTTCACCCCAGGATCGGCTTGACTTCGTGCCGGAAGTAGAAGAGATTGTCGAGGTAGGGGTGCACCATCTGGAGCGAGCCCGAGAAGGCATAATAAGCTTCGGGCAAGGATGCGAAGGGGAACCTTCTCTGAATCATGAAATCTTGGCTGAAGCTGTAAAGGCCATGCGCAAAAGAACAGGCCGCGGCACCATAAACCTCAACACCAACGCCGGTTTTACTGAAGGGATAAAGAAGATAGTCGATGCCGGGCTGGACGCTATGAGGGTGACTATTTTTTCTTCCCGCCCGGAGAATTATGCTGTTTATCACCGACCTCGAGATTTCCAGCTCGAAGATGTAGAAGAATCTATCCGTTACGCCAGAAAAAAAGGCGTATATGTCTCCTTGAATTTGCTGACCTTTCCCGGATTTACCGACCGGGAGGATGAAATAAGAGCCCTTCTCGATTTCGTTACCCGAAACGGCGTAAGCATGGTCCAGCTACGGAACCTTAACCTGGATCCTGAACAGTTGTTCCCTCTTTTCTCGTGTTCTGGTGCCACCGTGGGTGTCAAAGGCTTGATCCTGGCCCTGCGTTCCGCCAAGGTCCGGGTAGGTTCATACACGTATCCCAAACCTAAGTAGCTAGAACTTGAGTGTAAGAGTTCGCAGCTGAGAAAAAAGGTCCCGGTGTTTTTGACAACATGACACAAAGCAAGATAGGAAATGCGCTTCCGCAACGAACCACGGACTGGCAAGTCGGCTGGCGCAAAGGGGTGGAAGTTTGTCAAAAATGTTTTGGATGAGGGAGGATTTTTTAATTGAAGTACGAATGAATGAATGTGGAGAATATATAGAAATCGGGAAGGAGATGCGGGAGAGTTGTTCTTGGAGTCGGGGGCTAGTGTATGTTTGCGTAGAAACGCTCTTTTTTTATGCGCCTTTGCGCTGATTTTTTTATGCGTTTTCAGCGGTATGCAGTATTCATCAGCTGCGAGTACGCCGTCTTTCGCCGATGTTTCACCGGATTCCGCGGCCTACCCGTACGCCGGTTTTTTAAGTGCCAAGGGGATCATTAAGGGGTATCCCGACGGGACTTTTCGGCCGTACGGGCCGATTACCCGGGCCGAGATGGCGGCGGTTTTGGCTAGAACCAGTGGGTTGTCCGGCTACCGCCCGGTATCCCCTACCTTCAAGGACGTGAATCCATCCTACTGGGCTTACGCGACCATCGAGGCTGCGGCCCGGTCAGGCCTGATCAAAGGTTATCCCGATGGAACCTTTCGTCCCCAGGCCGTGGTCCGCCGGGCTGAGCTCGCGGCTTTGCTGTTCAGGCTTACCAAAGAGAAGTCCTCCGATGCCGTGCTTCCGTCTGAGATAAAAGATGTTCCTCGCAACTACTGGGCAGCAAAGCAGATTGCGGCTGCCCTCGATTCAGGCATGATGGGATTGGTGAGCAAGAACAGCTTTGCTCCGGCTCAACCGGCCACCCGGGCTCAAGCGGCCAAGGGATTGGGAGTAGTGCTGACTTTGGCACCTGAGCATCGGGCAGTCATAATGGCGGCGGAGCTGGTTCCGGTCAAAGGGGATATCACCGTCGTTTCCGATGAAAAAGGGCAGCAGAAGATAACGAAAGCCATCACCTGCGGTAAAGGAACGATCATTAAGACGGGAGCCAATGGCGAGGCCAATCTCAAGTTTGCAGACGGCTCCAGCATACTTCTGAAACCAAACACCGAGCTAAATATAGTCGAAGCTAAGGGCCAGACCGTGATAAAGAAAGATGGGAGTCCCGGAGCGACGGTAGACAACCTGGAAGTAAAGCTTACCAAAGGTAAGATTTTCGGCGCCCTGGCAACCGCCTATTTCTTTCAACGGCAGGAACAAGAGAAAAAGGCAGGCAATAACCAGGAAACAAAGCTGAAAACGGGCAAAGATGAGCAAGAAGAGATGCCCTGGTGGAAAGAAGCCTCGGCCAAAAGAGTAAGGGTCAAGGTGGACATGCCCTGGGGCGTGGCCGGGATTCGCGGAACCTTCTGGTCCAACGAGGTTTCAGAGCATGGCCAGAGCACCAGCGTAGTCGATGGCGAAGCTCTGGTGACCGCGGGCGGCATTACCATAAAGGTATCCGAAGGCCAGATGGCTACCATACCTTCTCCAGGGGCACCGCCAGCACCGCCAGCTGCCATGCCAGCAGCCGAGGAGCAGGCTTGGCAACAGGTGCAAGCCTGGGTCCAGGAGACTGCCCAGGCTATCGAAAACAATACTCCAGTGGTAGAGACCCCGTTCCAGATAGAGCAGTTCACGGCCCAGCCGGCTCTGCCAGAGCAACCGCAGTCGGTACAGCGGTGGCAGCCCCAGACCCAGACGCTGTCGACCGCACCGACAGCTACCAGCATTGCGGCCGGCATTATGCAGTCTTTCAACCAGGCTACCTCGGGTGCGGGTACCCCGGTTACAACCACGCCGACGAGCAACACTTCTAGCTCAGGAGAAGATGGCGCTAGCAGCGGGACAGACGTTACCGCACCGGCAGTCAGCTTTACCGTCCCTGAGGATGGGAGCGGGTCAGTGCCGACCCTGGTTGCCCAGTTTACCTCAGGGGAGCAGAGCTACGTAAGAAACGGCGAGTCCTATTCGATGGGTACGGCCGCCTTAGCCCAGGATGAGCGCCTGTTCGTTCCCGTGCAGTATGCTGCAGATGGTCTCGGGGCTGACTTTTATTGGGACCAGCAACACCAGAGTATTAGATTTTATGATGGGTATAGGAACGTAGTCATGTCGTTGGGAAGCACTGTCATGGATGTTGATGGTGATGAAACGCAGATGGATGCTGCTCCTTTTCAAGACGGGGTAACATGGGTACCGATATATTGGGTAGCTTACGGTTTGGGATACAATGTCTTCGAATACGGAAATGGCAGCTACGATTGGGTTTTTGTTAACGAAATATGCGTCGACTTCTCCGAAAAGATTCAGGAGGGGAGCACTTCTAGCCAGATAAGCCTGAAGGAGAACAACAGTGAGGTTACGATTACAAAGCGCGTTATAGATAATCATCTCCTTATCATACCGGACAGCGGGTTGGTACCCGATACGCAATACGTTGTTACCGTTCCGTTCGGAGCAGTGCAGGACCTGGCGGGCAACAGTTTTGCAGGCATTTCGTACAGCTTTATCACCAGAAGTCCTCGGTTAAGCTGGTCGGTTGATACCCTAATGCAATTCGCGGATCCAGGGATAGGGGCAGCTAGGCTGGCATTGGACTCCAATGGTGATCCCCATATCATCTCCCTGGACCCGTTTGGAAATTACGAGTACCGTGTTGGTGTAAAAACGGACTCAGGATGGAACTGGAACTGGACAGTAGTAGACACGGTTTATCAACCATGGTCTGGGCTTGCCCAGCCCCTAAGTATTAGCGTGGGGAGTGACAATATTCGCCGGTTTGTGTACGCCCGCGATTCTGGCCTGGTATACGCGACCTTCGACGGCAGCGATTGGGTCAGTGAAACCGTTTATGACGAGGTATCGGTCAGCAATGTGGAGTTCGCTGACTTGGTCCTGGATACAGACAATAATCCTTATATCCTCTTTTACAGCCTCCCAACCGGACTGCGCTTGGCCTACAAGAGCGGCGGTAGCTGGGTTACCAAACTGGTGGATGACGATGGCAGTATAGTAGACGAAGATGGCAACCGCGCGGCTCTGGCGATTGACGGGTCTGGAAGGCTGCACGTCGCCTATCACGACCTTTCAAGCAATAGCCTTGTATATGCCTGGCGGGATATCGGGGACGAAAACGGGAATTGGGTCTATGAGACGGTATACACGACGGAAGATGGAACGGGATGGGTTCCGGATATAACGCTGGATCCCCTCGGCAACCCGCATATCAGCTTCGTCACCTGCGACGACAGCAGCCTGAACTACGCCTACAAAGAAGACGGGACCTGGCATATAGAAAGCGTGGGGGATTCGGCCGATTACGGGACCTGCATCGCTTTGGACAGCGCAGGAAATCCACATATTGCCTATATAAGTAGCGAGGGCGTTAAGATCAAGTATGCTACCCGCACGGCACAGGGATGGCAATCTCCTGGGTGTATTTCAGGCGGTTTAGGTGGTTTCAACTCTATCTCCTTAGCCCCAGACGGGAACGACGCTCCTCATTTAGTATATTGGAACTCTTCTACTGGCACCCTGAGTTACGCTATGGGTTCGATGAACTAGCTGCATAATCTCTCCGAAGATTTGGACGAGGGGAACGCTTCGCGAGTTGCTGAGTGATCGGGAGGATGTAGAAGGTCCAAAGAAAACAATATCTCGGTCTTGCACCAGCGGCCAAGGGGGAGACGGTTCAATCTCCCCCCTTTACTTTGTTGCCATCGAGGCGGTGGAGCTACCGTTATTTATTCATGTCCACTAGCTGGTACCCGAGAGGGCGCTTGTCTTGGTCGAATAGAATAATGAGGTAGTAACGCGAAGGAGCCGCTTCGTTTACTCCATTTAGGTCGTCGTAGTCCTCTAGCGGGAAGTTTTGCTGTTCTCGAATCCAATAGCCGAACATCTTCTCGGTAGGTTGATCCACTGCGGGGGTGGCTATTTTTGTAAAGCCTTTCATAGAGACCGGAAGCTGGTTCCGGTCCACTTTGAAATTAAGATACGCTCCGGGCTTAGTTACGGTGACAGCCCCTGAAAACTCGGGGCAAGGAATCGGCTCGTAATCTTTGCTGGTTATAATGACCGCTTGCTTCGCGCTGTCCCATTTCACCGTAGCTTGGAAGGCTTCTGCCACGGCCCGGATGGGGACCAGGACCCGTCCCCCTGTGAACTGGGGCGGAACGTCACATTTGACTTCTTCCCCGTCAACGTACAGTTTAATGGAATTGCCCGCCCAGACCTGTGCTGAACCGAACAACAAAGCTCCTACCAGAAATCCAGCTATAAAGACCGCCAGTTTGTCAAAGGTCGTACTGCTCATCGGAAACGCCTCCTTTTCCTTAAAAGATTATTATTTTCTTATTACAAATTCAGCGGTTTCTTTCTTCGACCGCCAGACTTTCCAAGCACAGACGAAAGAGATGACGAGCCCCGTGAGTATTACCAGAGCATCCAGTCCCTGCAGGATGTTTAACCTTACCAATTCCGTCCCGCTTCCGCTGCCGGGGGACTGCTGCCATATTTTTAAGCTCAGTCCTGGCAAGACCGGGGTAAACTGCAGGTGATAGGCGATGTGAAGACCAAGAGCCAAGGGCACTAAGGAAAACAGGGTCCGGACAGCCGGTAGGGAGTCTTCGCCATTCATTCGTTTTCTGACGAATAACCAGGCTCCGAAACAGGCCAGCAGGGTGATTCCCCAGTAAGCCAGTGTGAACCGGATTAACCACGCACCTGGGCTTATCGTGCCCCGCAGGCGGTCGAAAACGACGAGCGGGACTATCATCGCCAGAAAAGCGGCGACGAAGACGATGAACCCGCGGTTGACCAGGTTCGTGGTCCAGATATCCCGGGCGGGAGGCCTAAGGTTGAGCTTTACCGAACCGTTGGGGCAGGCCCGTACGCACTTCAGGCACAGCTTGCATACCTAGTTGTTGTCAATAAACGGCACGTGCTGGAAAACCGGACACCCGGGGGCTTCATCCGTGCCCTTATAACAGCTGTGGCTCGTGCACTTATTCATACACACCTCGGTATTGGAACGCAGTTCGAGCGGTGCTGCCAAGGAGCACACCCCTACCATGCCGCCTAGAGGGCAGATATGGCGGCACCAGGTCTGCCGTTGGAAAATCACCGCTGTCACCACTGCTCCGATGAGGATAGCAAGTAAGAGAAAACCGGTGGCCCCCGATGAATGGTGCATATCCGTAATCTCTTCCACCCAGAAAATGAGCAGGAAGAGGAAAGTCACCAGGAGGTAATCGTATTTCTTGAGGAGTTCGGGAACCGGGCGGTTTAGCCGGAGGCCGTCCTGGATTTTGCGAGCAATCAGGGACAAGGGACAAACAGAACAATAGATCCGTCCAAATAGAGCGATTGAAAGGGCCAGGCCGGGCCACCATACCGATTAGACCAGGGATTGGGCCGAAGGGCCAATCCCCGTGCCGGTGAAACAGGAAACCAGGATATAGGCGAAGACCACAGTTACTGCCCATTGAAGACCTTCTGGGAAAATCTTCTTTTGAATGGCCTGTATCACCGGTTTGAGCTGGAGGAGGTTATACTTCCAGCCGTTCTTTTCCTCGACTTTACCCAGGAAAATATGTTCCCCGGATATTGAGTTATCCTCAGCCAGTAGAAATGCCCGTTCCAGTACTCCTTCCAGCTCCTGAACGTTGCCGTAAGGATAATCGTAAAGCAAGAGTTTTTCCATGGCATCCTTGCTTACAAGCGGGGTCGGGCGGTTGTGTATGGAGGAGTACTTGTTGAGAAAATGGTTGAGCAACTCGGGGATGTCTCGCTTGCGGTTACGTAGGGGCGGGATGCCCACGACATTGGCGAACAGATGGGATACGGTTTCCGAAGCTAGCCTGTGTAGCCAGCCGCTATCATAACCTTTTTCACTAGAAGCAGATATGAGCCTGACATCGACCAAGGGGTGCTTAAGAAACTCAGATATCTTATCCAGGACAGAAGGGGATAGGAGTTCGACGTTCTTCAGCATCAGGGTTCCTCCGTTCACCAGTTCAAGGTAGCCAAACTGGCCAAAAAGCTTCTCAGCAGCCCCTCCCGCTACCAGATCCTCGCAGTTGACGGCGATAAAAGGACGTTCTTTACGGGAACCGCAGCGGTGGATTGAACGGGCTACGAGCTCCCTGCCTGTGCCCTTGTCTCCTACCAGGTAGAGGGGGGACTTAGAATCGGCCCATTTCTTCAGAAGATCATCCCGGATCTTTTTGACCTCCCGGTTCCGTCCAACTATTTTGCCATACTTGCCTTGCCTGTCGCTCAGCATGTCGGCCAAGGCCATTTCCTTGGCGTGGGCCTCGAGTACCCCGTAGTTGGCCTTTTTCAGACGCAGAGACAAGGTGTTGAGTATGTTTTCCCGGAAGCGCGGCACCCGGTCTAGCAGATAGCGAAAACCTTCGGGGGCGATAACTAACACTTTACACGTATCTGCGGCGACTATGGATGCTGATGTCGGATCCCCAGTAAGGAGTGACATTTCCCCAAAGTGCTCGCCGGAGTTAATCTGGGCAAGGACTACCTTTTGACCGTTGTCATCATGCAGCACCACTTCGGCTCGCCCTGAACAGAGAAAGTAGAGGTTGTTCGGCGGCGCGTTCTGGGCCAGAATAGTCTGGCCGCGGGCAAAAGTGAGCGTCGTGCTCAAGGGGAGTACCTCCGCTATGGTTTGCGGGGATGTCCCGTGAAAGACTTCAAGATTTTGTATCTCCGGAGCAATTTCATCTAATGCCAATGAATCCCACCTCCGCTTATTTGCTAGCTATGTTCGATGTATCATTGCAAGAACTTCACCCCCTAACTCACCCTTCTATTTGTATCCTTCCTTCTCTTCCGAGAGCTCGAAGGAAAGGTCTAGGTCCGCTAATGTATAGCAGGCTACCGGCTCCGAGAATCCCTTTACCCTTTCCGAGCCTATATAGCGAAGTGAGGATTTGAGCTTGCCTTCAGGAAGCAGGCGGTAGGAGCGCTCTGAAACTACGATCAGAGTACTGAACACCTTGCTCAAGGCCTCCATGCGCGAAGCCAGGTTCACGTCTTCCCCTATAGCCGTATACTCCATGCGTTCAGGGCTGCCGACATTACCGACGACTGCCGGGCCCGAGTTTATTCCCAAAGCTACCAGAAGCGGGGGAGCCCCGAGCCCTGTCCACCTGCGGTTCAGCTTTTCTACCTGCTCTTGAATAGCCACTGCTGACTTGATGGCTCGCTCCACGTGGTCTTCCCGCGGAACCGGGGCACCGAAGAAAGCCATGACCCCGTCTCCCAAGTATTTATCCAGGGTACCGCCATGCTCCAACACACAGCCGGTAATCGCGGTCAGGTACTCGTTCAACCTGGATATGACCTGGGCCGGGTCTTTGTGTTCGCTGTAGGGGGTAAACCCGCGGATGTCGGCAAACATAACGGTAATCTCGCGCTTTTCTCCTCCTAATTCAACCTTCCGGTTCCCGCTCATGATCTCGTCTACCACTTCGGGGGAGACGTACCGGCTGAACATGGCTCTAGTTCGCTGCCGTTCCAGCTCGGTCTGAATGAACCCCTGCACAGTAGTTCCAAGATAAGCGGCCATGATCATAGCTGCGGGGGTAGCGGCATGAACCCAATAATGGAACTTGTACCAAAGCCCGTAGGCTACAGCCAGTACTAGGAAGCACAGGGCCAAAGCCACCAGAAGCCGCTTCCAGGGAGAGCCCTTAGCGGTTGCCGCTGCAGCCAGCAACCAAAACAAGACTAACCATCCTAGGTTAACCCAGGCAGGGGCAGCTTGGAAGAATCTGCCTTCCAAGTACGATTTGATGGCCGAGGCATGGATTTCGACCCCGGGAACCGGGAGGCGGCCGGACAGGATCAAGTTGTTGCGGGTGTACGGGTTCTCATAGTAGTCTTCTTTAACGGTAGGGGTGTAAAGGCCGACCAGGACAATCTTATCCTTAAAGAAGGAGGGGGAGATATTGCCGTCAAGGACGTCGGCATAGCTGACCGTGGGGAAAGTTCGGGCGGGGCCGAAGAAATCGATACGTGCTTGATTATTGCTGTCGATAGGAACGGTCAGAGGACCCGCGTGTACTTCGTTTGCTTCTATTCTCAGGTCTGCAAAGGAACTACCGGTAGCAGCCATAGCTACCGCCAAGCTGAACGAAGGTAGCGGTTTTTGGGGGCCAAGAGTGTTGGTGTCGACTGCGGTAACCCGGCGAACCGTATTACCCTTGTCTGCCGGGATATTAATAAACCCTATGCCGGAGGACTTTTCTGACAGTTCATCTAGGGGAACCGCTAGGGATTGTGTCCATTCCCCGGAAGGACTCTGCTCGAACCTGAACATAGAGGCCAGCACAACTCCGGTGTGATCGGCGATGGCTTCAGCCAAGATTTGGTCGTTTTCTGGTGAAGTAGGGGCATCGAACAAGACATCTATTCCCACGACTTTGGCAGAGGCTAGCTTGTCCAGTAACCGGGCGTGGATGGTTCGAGGCCAAGGCAGGGGACCTAACTCCTGTATAGATTTTTCGTCCTTGGCGACGATGACTATATTTGACCCCGGGTCCTCAATACCCCGCAAGTTGAACCAGGTGTCATAGGTCGATAGTTCTAGATTATTCCAGGCACCTAAGGACCAGGAACCCAAGACCAACAATCCCAAAAAAAAAGCCGCTGCCAGGGGCTTCAAGCGATGTATTATAATATCCACTCTAAATGCACCTCCGAAAGCAAGTTATTCTACGCCAAATTTCCATGTCCTTTGTCCGCGTGCCAATTTTACATAAAAAAGTTGTCGACTAAATTCGAACAAATTTTGGTGTATAATCAATGTCAAAAACCATGGCATGTCAGGATCATAGTAAAACACAGGCAGCAGTAATCAATTTGGCAAGACAGGGGTGGGGATTTGAACAGAACTAGATTTGACGTGGTCTTCTGGGGGGTTCGTGGTTCCTTGCCAGTACCGGGCCCCAACACGGTTAGGTACGGGGGCAATACCCCCTGCGTTCAGGTTCAGATTGGACAAACATTGTTGATTATGGATGCGGGCACAGGCATCTATCATCTGGGGCGGCAACTGATGGATAGCAGGGGTAGAATCTCAGGTCATGTCTTTATTACCCATACTCACTGGGATCATATTCAGGGGTTCCCCTTTTTTTACCCCGCGTTTGTCGATGGCAATGAGTTCGTCATCTACGGCCAAAGGAAGGGAGAACATAGTTTACTCGACCTTATGCAGGGACAGATGGCAGAGCCGTATTTTCCCGTACATCTCAGCGACATGTTTGCTGATATTCGTTTTCAAGAGGTAGAGGCGGGAGAAATTCTAACCATAAGTGACGGGATCACAGTAAAAACGATTTCCATCAATCATCCGGGAGGCTGCCTCGCTTACCGGGTAGACCATGACGGAAGATCCTTGTGTTACGTGACGGACACCGAAGACTACCCTTTTCTCGATCCGGGTCTGATTGACTTTGCACGGAAGGCCGATGTTGTTGTGTATGACGCCAACTTTACGGAAGAGGAATACCTGGGTTTGGGGGGCAAGAACTCAAAAAAAGGGTGGGGGCACTCGACCTGGCAGCAGGGGGTCCGGCTAGTCAGGGAGGCTGAAGCTGACATGCTGGTATTGTTTCACCATGCTGTTTACCGGAATGACGATGACATGGATGCTTTACAAAAAGCAGCGCAAAAAGAGTATCCGCGATGCGTGGCGGCCAGGGAAGGGATGGTCATTTCGCTGTGAAGAAGGAGCAGACTGCTGGCTGGGACGATCTGACGAGGATAATTGACATCGGGATAGCCCTCACTGCCGAGAAGGATGACAACCGGCTGCTCGAGATGATTTTGACCTATGCCCGTAGAATCACACGAGCGGATGCTGGCACCCTGTATCTGAGAGTTGGCGATTACCTGATATTTAAAATAATGCAAAATGATACCCTCGGGCTCCACCAGGGAGGTAGGGGCGAGACCATAAGCCTTCCTTCGGTCCCTATGAGTCCGGACAACGTGTCAGGCTACGTGGCCTTGACCGGAAGGGCTGTAAACATCGCGGATGCGTACAGCAGCAGCAAGTTCGATTTTTCCGGTCCGAAACGGTACGATGCTCTGACCGGTTATCGTACCAAGTCTGCGCTGGTAGTACCCCTGTCCGATTATGAAGGGGAGGTTATAGGGGTTTTACAGTTGATCAACGCCCTAAACGAACAGGGAGAGGTCGTGCCTTTTTCCCCTGAGTATGAGAGGTTGGTAACGGCTCTGGCTTCCCAAGCGGCAACCGCTTTGACCAAAATAAGGTTTATCGAAGAGATCGAACGGTTATTTGAAGCCTTGGTAGAAGTTATGGCTACTGCCATCGATGCTCTCACCCCGTACAACGTGACTCACAGCCGCAGGGTAGCGGAAATGGCTAGAAGGTTTGCCTGGTACCTGAACGAAGTTAAGAGGACAAATGGCGACGTTCCTGACTTCGACGATGACCGCGTTACCCAGCTAGTTATGGCTGCCTGGTTACATGACATAGGGAAGGTAGCTACTCCTTTAGAGGTTATGAACAAGGCTACTCGTTTAGGCAACAGGTTGGATCTGGTTTTGCAGAGATTGGATTACATCAGGGAGAAAGAAAGAGCAGACAGCCTGGCGCGAGAACTGGCTGCGGTGCGGGCGGGGGATATGGAGGCATGGGAAACATTCCGCCGGGAGCAGGAGAACATTTTAAAGAAGGTAGAAAATGCGCGGCGGCTGGTGCTTGTTGCCAATGATCCCACATGTGTGGTAAACGAGACCCTGGCGGGCCAGATCAGGGGACTGGGCAAGGAAACTTACATAGACCGGGAGGGGCGCCTGAGAAATTGGCTGACCGAGGAGGAAGTCGAATGCTTAACCGTTCCCCGCGGGACCTTGACCCCTAAAGAGAGAAAAATAATGGAGGATCACGTGCGAATGACCGGCCTGCTTTTGGAGAAGGTGCCTTTCACTAGAAAATTAAAGGATGTCCCGAGGCTGGCAGTATCTCACCATGAGTACCTGGATGGGGAAGGTTATCCTCTGGGGCTTAAGGGAGATGAAATAGAGTTAGAAGCTAGGATACTGGCTATTCTAGACGTATTCGATGCCTTGACTGCCGATGACCGTCCTTATAAAAAGGCGATCTCGGTGGACGAGGCCTTAAAAATACTGGGCAGGATGGCGGAGCAGGGCAAGCTAGACCGTAAACTCTATGAGTATTTTTGTGCCAGCCGGGTTTGGGAAGACTGTAATCTTGTTTTTGGCAGGCCCACCTGATATAATTATCTCCGTTACCAAGGGAGGAGAAGAGGTGAGAAAGTGAAAAAAGAGATACATCCCAAATACTTCAGGACTACCGTTACCTGTGCTTGCGGTAATTCCTTTGAGACCGGTTCGACTAAGGAGAACCTGAGGGTCGAGATCTGTTCGAAGTGTCATCCTTTTTATACCGGAACAAGGGTAAGGGTTGTGGAGACAGGCGGTAGGGTAGACAAGTTCAAGAAGAAATACGGGCTCAAGTAATAGCAGGGATCATCTCTGCTATTCTTTTTAGACGATAGTTCCGTAATCATGAAGGGGACCGAAAGGATTGGTACTATTGCCCCGGAAACAAGGATATTTATTCCAGAATAGTTTTATTCCTCGGGTAGGCCAGCTGCGTGTGGGTTTGCATTCGGTCGTCAGCTCTTTTAACTATGGAGGGCAGGCCGTTATCGAAGGAGTAATGATGAGGGGGCCACGCAGCTACGCAGTTGCAGTAAGGCAGGCAGATGGGAGCATAGTTGCCGAGAAGAAAAGAACCGTCGCCTATGCGGAACGAAACCCGGTATTTAAATGGCCGTTGCTACGAGGGACTTTTGTCCTCTTCGACTCATTAGTTCTAGGAATGAAGGCTCTCAGCAAGTCTGCCAACTTGGCTATGGAAGAAGAGGAAGAGTTGTCGTGGGCAGAAATGTCTGGCAGTATACTGCTGGCCCTTGTTTTGGCGATAGTACTATTTATAGTGGTGCCGGTGGGGGCAGTACATCTGATAAGACATTGGGTGCCAGGGATTTTGGTTCAGAACGTTTTGGAAGGCTTCATACGCATTGCGGTTTTTCTAGGCTACCTGGTAGCTATTTCGCGAATGAAAGATATAGAGCGGGTCTTCATGTACCATGGGGCGGAGCATAAAGTCATCCATACGTACGAGCACGGCGACGACTTGACAGTGGAAAACGCTCGTAAGTATTCCACTCTTCATCCTCGTTGCGGTACGAGTTTTCTTCTAGTAGTCTTAGTAATTTCTATCTTCATATTTGCTCTGCTAGGAGGAGGAAGCCTGTTTTGGAAAATCGCGTCCAGAATACTGGTATTGCCAGTAGTGGCTGGTTTGGGATATGAGTTCATCAGGTTTTCGGGGCGATGGCAGCAGCATGCCTGGGGTAGGTTTTTGATTGCTCCGGGACTGTGGTTTCAGGGGTTGACTACTCGTGAGCCTGACGACGAACAGCTAGAAGTGGCTATCCGTGCGCTGGAAGAGGTTTTGAAGGACGAAAACTGATGCTTTGGATGCAGGAGGATGTTGACAAGTATGTTAGAGAAGCTGGATAAGCTGGAAGAGAAATTTGAAGAGATAACCGCCTTGCTTTCTCAACCCGAGGTAATTGCCGATCAAGCGCGGTTTCAAAAATATGCAAAAGCCCACGCTGAACTAAGTGAATTGGTTGACACGTACAGGGAGTACAAACGAGTTCGTCAAGACAAAACCGATGCCAGGGCAATGCTGGAGGAGGAAGAAGATGACGATCTTCGAAGTATGCTGGTAGAGGAAATCAGGGTCTTGGGTGACAAGGAAGAGAAGTTAGAGCAAAGGCTTAAACTGCTACTTTTGCCGAAAGACCCTAATGATGAGAAAAACGTTATTATGGAAATTCGTGCTGGGACAGGGGGCGAGGAGGCGGCTTTATTCGCGGCCGACCTTTTCCGCATGTACAGCCGTTACGCGGAGAAACAGGGATGGAAAGTAGACATCATGGACACGAGTTATTCGGATTTAGGCGGATTCAAAGAGATTATTTTTATCGTCGAAGGCAGAGGGGCTTATAGCAAACTGAAGTTTGAGTCCGGGGTGCACCGGGTCCAGAGAATACCGGTTACCGAGTCGGGAGGCCGCATCCACACCTCGGCGGCAACGGTAGCAGTCTTGCCGGAAGCGGAAGAGGTAGAAGTGGATATAAACCCGAACGATTTGCGGATAGACGTCTTTTGTTCGAGTGGTCCTGGAGGACAGTCGGTGAATACTACCCAGTCGGCCGTAAGAATCACTCACCTGCCGACGGGAATCGTGGTAAGCTGCCAGGATGAGAAATCACAGCATAAGAATAAAGACAAGGCCATGCGGGTTTTGAGGTCGCGTTTGCTCGAGTTGAAGCGTGCTGAACATGAAGCCGAGATTGCGGATGCCAGGAGGAGCCAGGTGGGAAGCGGGGACCGCAGCGAACGGATCCGTACCTATAATTTCCCCCAAGGACGAGTGACTGACCACCGCATAAACCTTACTTTGCATAAATTGGATGTTGTCCTTGAAGGTGAGCTGGATGAGATAATCGAAGCCCTGATAACCCACGATCAGGCGGAGAAAATGAGGCAGGTCGAGTAGATGCAGGAGCCTTGGACAGTTAAAAGTCTTTTGGAGTGGACTACCGGGTATTTTCGTCGCAAAAACATAGCAGAACCTCGATTGGAAGCAGAGCTGTTGTTAGCCTATGTTCTGGGAATAGACCGGGTGGGCCTTTATGTAAATTATTACCAGCCCGTGAATCAGGATGAAAGGTCTTGTTACCGGGAAATCATTAAACGACGAGTCCAGGGTGAGCCAGTAGCGTATCTTACTGGAAAGAAGGAGTTTTTTTCTCTTGAGTTCGATGTGTCCCCTGAGGTGCTTATCCCGCGGGCAGAGACGGAAGTAATGGTGGAAAAAGCGATAGCAATTGGGCGCGGGATGGGCGGATCACTCCGGGTTGCGGATGTCGGAACTGGCTGCGGGGCTATTGCCATAGCTCTGGCCGTGTACTTGCCTAATGCCCGCATAGTGGCAATTGATATCTCCTCCGCGGCTGTAGAGTTAGCTCGCAAAAATGCTCGCCGTTACCAGGTTCATGACAGGATCGATTTTATGGTAGGGGACCTTTTGACCCCATTAGGACAGGACAATGCCGGTTTAGACATCGTAGTAGCCAACCTTCCTTATGTTCCTACGAACGAATGGGAGAATCTGGCTCTAGAAGTGAAAGAATTCGAACCCCGGATTGCATTGGATGGAGGGGCTGATGGTCTGGCTTATTATCGGAGGTTGATGCCCCAGGCACGGCAGTGGTTGCGAGAGGGAGGATATATCGTAGTCGAGATTGCGTGGAACCAAGGGCCTGCTATGCTTAGTTTGATGCAGCATTTCTTTGATGAAGTGGAGGTAGGACAAGATCTGGCAGGAAGAGACCGAGTTGTAGTCGGAAGGAAAGGGGCTGAATCACCTGCAAACCAAGTGTTATAAGGTTGATCCGGAGACCCCGGAGGCTAGCGTTATAGCAGAAGCAGCCGCTCTTATTCGCAAGGGCGAAGTAGTCGCTTTTCCAACCGAGACCGTATACGGGTTAGGCGCTGATGCTTTCAACGAAGAAGCGGTCTGCAAGATTTTCATCGCTAAGGGGAGACAGCCAGACAATCCTCTAATAGTTCACATTAGCAACATGAACCAGGTTTCAGCGTTGATCAAGTCGGTTCCGGACGAAGCCCGGCTTCTCATGGATAGGTTTTGGCCTGGTCCTTTGACTATGGTTATGGAAAGTCTGCCGTCAGTGGCCTCAGCCGCTAGGGCAGGGGGGAATACCGTGGGAGTGAGGATGCCCCGACATCCCGTGGCCTTAGCCTTGATCGACGAAGCGGGGCCATTAGCAGCTCCGAGCGCCAATCTCTCCGGCCGACCAAGTCCCACTACTCCCGAGCATGTGAAAAACGATCTGGATGGCAGGATAAGCGCGATACTGGACGCGGGCCCAACCGGCATGGGAATAGAGTCCACGGTACTGGACATGACGCAAAAACCTTTCCGTATACTGCGTCCCGGGGGGATATCGATGGAGGAACTGGAGGAAGTACTTCCTGGTATGGTTGAGACCGCAGAAGCCAAAGGGCCGGCGGACAGGTACCCCCATTACCAAACTCGAGCGAGGGTTATCCTTTTGTCAGAGCCAGCAGATGTGGCAAGCGCTCTACATGAATATAAAAAGCAGGGGAAAAAAGTAGGGTTAGTGGCTCATAGTGATGAGGAGTATCGCCATATCGAGAAAGAATCAGACCTGGTTTATTGGCTGCCGCCGAGTGCGGAAGAGGCAGGGAAGCGTTTGTATGCCGTCCTGCGCGATGCAGACGAACGGGGTCTAGATATACTCTTCTTTGAACCTTATCCCGAGGAAGGGAAGGGATCAGCTCTTATGTATCGTTTGAAAAAGTCTAGCCAGCGGTTAGAGGAATAGAAAGAAAGGCAGGGCTGGCAATGGTAATGGAAGACGCCGCAACAGTTGTAGCTGTGGCCGTGGCTTTGGGAACCGACGCTTTCTCTGTGGCTCTAGGCTTTGGGATTGCTAGGGTTGTCGCAGGTTTTCGAGCGCGATTTGTAGGCATGGTTACCTTGCTCCACATACTGATGCCGTTGCTCGGACTGGAGATAGGATTGACGGTCGGTAAGGTGTTGGGAGTGTGGGCGGGAAGATTAGGGGCTTTGGTTCTGATTTATGTTTCCTACGATATGATAAAGAAAGGGATGAAAGGACAGAAAGAATATTCCTGGCAAGAAAAGGCCCTAGGGGGAAAAGAAACTGGCGCCACGGGAGTCAGCTTAGCAGCTACAGCTGTACTCGGGTTATCAGTAAGCATGGATGCTCTTACTGTCGGTTTCGGGCTAGGAACGGCCAAGGTTCCAATAGGGGTTACCGTCGCGGTAATGGGAATTACCGCCGGCTTGATGACTGCTGCCGGGTTTTGGGGAGGACGGTGGCTGGGGAAAACGGTGGGGAAAATAGCGCAGACGCTTGGAGGTTGCGTTCTTTTATTAATAGCTCTTAAAATGGTGTTATAATGTGTTGTTTTAGGGGGAGACAAGCGGATGAGGAAGGTCCGGGTTTTATTTGTTTGTAGCGGTAATACTTGTCGCAGTCCCATGGCGGCTGCTTTATTCCGCAAGTATCTGGAACAAAAGTTCCCCGACTATAAAGATGCTTTCGTGGTCGATTCGGCTGGACTTTACGCTCTGGACGGGTCGCCCGCTACGAAAGAAGCCATAGAGATCATGGCTTTATGCGAACAGACAGATTTGACTGAGCATCGGAGTAAGTCGGTACAACAAGGACTGATAGAAGAATCAGACTTGATACTTGCCATGACTGCCATACATAGAGACGAATTGATAGAAAAATACCCTTGGGCAGCAGACAAGATATTTACCCTGAAGGAATTTGCGCTGGACGAAAACAGCACCGGAGCGGACCCCGACCTCGACGTTATGGATCCGTTTGGGCTGGGGCTGGACGCTTACGAAGAAGCTTGTACTGAACTCAAGCAACTGATAGAGGTAGCCTTGGAACGATTGGTGGAACTATGCGAAGAACAGGGAGGATAGAGGCTATAACTATGCCTGAGCTATTCTTTGGTGTGCGAGGTAGATTTTTGGCTTGTTTCGGGAGGATATGCTACAGACGGGCTAGAAAAAAGTTTATGAGGTGAGGGGTTTTGACAATTGTTATAGGGAGTGACCACGCAGGGTATGTCCTCAAGGAGTTTCTCAAAACCAAACTTGGGGGTGAAGGATACAGGGTTGTTGATTACGGAACCGATTCGGAGGAACCTGTGGATTATCCGGACGTAGCGGAAAAGGTAGCCCTGGCGGTGAAAAGCAGCGAAGAGAGCCTGGGGATTTTGGTTTGTGGGACAGGCATAGGGATGTCTATCGCTGCCAACAAAATACCGGGAATAAGAGCCGCAGTCTGCCATTCCGGTTTTACTGCCAGAATGGCCAGGGAACACAACTGGGTGAACGTCGTAGCCGTAGGGGCACGGGTGCTTGAACCCAATGAGGCCTGGGAGGTTGTGAAAGAATTCCTAAGTACATCGTTCCAGGGAGGTAGGCACAGCCGCAGAATAGAAAAAATAACTGCCCTGGAAACAAAGTACATGAGCCCAAAGTATAGGTGATGAGGGGGTTTTTGAGGTTGGATTACATTGAAAAATATGTAAGGCCGGTTGACCCGGAGGTGGCTGAAGCTATTGCCAACGAAGAAAGAAGAGAGGCCACCAAGCTAGAGCTGATAGCTTCGGAGAACTTTGTATCCAGAGCAGTTATGGCGGCTCAGGGATGTGTAATGACTAACAAGTACGCTGAGGGATATCCGGGCAAACGCTATTACGGCGGGTGCGAGTTCGTTGACGTGGTGGAAGAGCTGGCGAGAGAAAGAGCGAAAAAGCTTTTCGGAGCGCAGCACGCTAATGTACAGCCCCATTCTGGAGCCCAAGCCAATACTGCGGTTTATTTTGCTGCTTTACAACCGGGGGATACTATTCTTGGCATGAACCTGTCCCATGGGGGACACTTAACCCACGGAAGCCCAGTGAACATTTCGGGTACGTATTTTAATATCGTGCCCTACGGTGTAAACCGGGAGACAGAGACCATCGATTACGGGGAATTGAGGGACATTGCCCGGAAAGCCCGCCCCAAGATGATAGTAGCTGGAGCCAGTGCTTACCCGCGGGTGATAGATTTCAAAGCCTTTAGAGAAATCGCGGACGAGGTAGGGGCATTGCTGATGGTGGATATGGCTCATATAGCTGGCCTGGTAGCGGCGGGGCTTCATCCTAATCCGGTTCCCTATGCTGATTTCGTCACGACGACTACCCACAAAACCCTGAGAGGACCGCGCGGCGGCATGATACTTTGTCCTTCGGAGTGGGCGGCACGCATCGATAAAGCGGTGTTTCCGGGGACTCAAGGGGGACCGCTCATGCACGTTATAGCGGCCAAGGCTGTGTGCTTGAAGGAGGCTATGAGCGAAGAGTTTGCGACTTACCAGCAAAACATAGTTAAGAATGCTCGGGCGTTAGCCAGCGGTCTTATAGCCCATGGGTTTAGGCTGGTGTCTGGCGGTACAGATAATCACCTGATGCTGGTGGATGTAAAGGCTAAGGGAATGACCGGTAAACTCGCGGAGGAGCTTTTAGAAGCTGTAAACATAACTGCCAACAAGAATACAATACCTTTTGACACGGAAAAACCGACTGTCACCAGCGGTATTCGTCTGGGAACTCCGGCTGTTACTTCACGGGGACTACAAGAACAGGATATGTATGAGGTTGCGCAGGCAATAAACCTTGCTCTTAACCATCCTGAAGATGACCAGAAAAAGCTCGAGGCCAGAGAAATTGTGGCTCGGTTGTGCCAGAAATACCCTCTTTACGGTATCTAAAATGATTTGCGAGGGAGAGCAGCATGGACTATTGTCGACCGTCGTGGGATGATTATTTTTTGGAGCTGACACAGGTAGTGGCCAAAAGATCTACCTGTTTGCGGCGGCACGTAGGCGCCCTATTGGTCAAAGATGAAAGGATTATCGCGACCGGTTATAACGGTGCCCCGCAAGGATTGAGACACTGTTTAGAAGCTGGTTGCCTGAGAGAAGAAAAAGGAATTCCATCTGGAGTTAGATACGAGCTATGCCGGGGGGTCCATGCTGAGCAAAACGCCATAATAAACGCCGCGCGCTACGGGGTTTCTACTTTGGATTCGGTTCTTTATTGCACCGACCAGCCCTGTATCCTGTGTGCGCGTATGTTGATCAACGCTGGGATCAAGAAGGTAATACACCAGGGAGACTTTAGAGATGAAGTGGCATTGCAGTTCTTGGAAGAAGCGGGAATCGAAGTAGTGAAGGTCCCGTTTCAAAGCAGGTGATGGCATGAAAACCAAAACTATTTCTTTGCCTCGGCTGAATGGCCTTTCTCCGACGTTGGAGTCGACTGCTCTCAAGCTGATGGAGGAGGCAGGAGAACTAGCTCAAGCCATCGGCAAGTTACGCGGGCTCAGCGGAGAGAGGATTGAGGTTAGCGAAAACGAGGCGGTGCAGCTGATAACCAAGGAGCTTTTGGATGTAGCACAGACAGCGGTTTCCATGATGTTTGTGATGGAGGAAAGGTATGGAGTTGACATCGAACAGGCTCTTGACCATCATTATGAAAAGCTTTACCGGAAGGGCTATTTAATTAAGAAATAATGAAACTTGTTTAAAAAGGGTTTTTAATACCGATGTAGAATAACCACTTGTTACGAGAGCTCATACATCACTAACTTTTTTTTCGGGAAAAAAAGAGGAACTTTGTTACGCGTGGCGAATAAAGATTTTTGGTGTGTGACTGAATGTATAATGGAGCTACGTGAGAACATGCGTACTGAAGGTGAGAGGTGATGGCTCGGAGGCAAGGTTGGCAACGGGCCTTGGGGAATGCCCTTTCCATGGCTACTAACATGGCCGCGGCTATCGCCCTCGGGTACTTTGCAGGGAAGTACCTGGATAAGTGGCTGGGGACTGACCCGTGGCTGACATTGTTGCTGTTCTTGCTCGGAGTAGCGACCGGTCTTAAGATAGTATACGATCAGGCCTTCGGCAAAGGCAGGAAGAACGGCCAGCACGAAGAAGATAAGGAAAGTGATAACAACATCAAGATAAGACCCGGCGACCAGGTGATAGAAAGTCTCAAGGTTGCCCGCGAGAGTCTCAAGGAAGTTCAGGAAAAGGTTAAGGATATCTACCCGAGTCAAGACGAAGAGAAGACAGGAGACAGCGATCCGAAGGACAAAACTAAGGGAGAAGATGGTCAGGATTGATATGGGCTGGCCTCATTACAGGTCTGGCTGTTTACACGGTTAACCTATTTCTGGTGGTCTTAGTATTACGCAAAGCTGAAATGCTGCCGGAGGAAGAGGCGCCGAAATACATTGCTATGAGATACTACCTCCGGTACGCGGTTCTCGTAGTAGTGTTAGGAGTGCTGGTCTGGCTAGGAGGACTGCAGTTTGCCCTGGGTACTATGGGGGGATTGGTGCTGGCGAAGGTTATTCTCCTAGCGATAGGCAGCCAAAACAAGGGTCTTATTGCCCGGTTAATCAAGGGTAGTAATATTGACACCCCGGGCGAGGAATAGGCAAAATTTCATTACGGAAGGGGGGGAGAAGATTGATTTTCGGAGCATCGTATGAACCGCTGTTTCATATTGGTCCAGTACCTGTCTATGATCATGTCGTGGCACAGTGGCTAGTAATGATTATCCTGGCGGTTGTATGCATTCTGGCAACCAGGAACATGCAGGTGGTCCCCCGTGGGCTGCAAAACTTTTTCGAATGGGTCGTAGAGTGGTGCTACAATTTCTTTGGTGGTGCTTTGGGCAACGAGCATGCTGCCAAAAGGTATACGCCGCTCTTAGCGACGTTCTTCCTTTTTATTCTCACCAGTAACTATTTCGGTCTTATCCCCGGAGCGGGAACCATCCACGGTTTCGTACCACCTACCTCAGACTGGAACATCACTGCCACTCTTGCCACAATTGTCTTTTTTGCAGTGATCATTGTCGGCTTTAGAGAACAAGGAAGTCACTACCTGGCACACTTCGTTTCACCGTACTGGCCCTTCTTGCCGATGAACATTCTAGAACAGTTTGCCAGGCCATTGTCCCTGACTCTCCGTCTATTCGGCAACATATTCGGTCATGAAATGATAGTTGCCTTTCTAGTTCTGATGGCTCCGTTCCTGGTTCCGATGCCATTGCAAGCTCTGGGAGTTCTGACGGGACTCATCCAGGCGCTGGTGTTCACCATTTTGGCGACCAGTTATTTGGCGGACGTTGTCGGAGAAGGGCATTAAAAGTAATCAAAAAACTACAATATTGCTCAATGATGCATTGGAGCAAGAAAGGGGGGAAATGGAATGGAAGGAGCACTCGCCATTGGAGCTGGCCTCGCAGTAGCAGTTGGTGCGCTGGGCGGAGGTATCGGCCAGGGTATAGCCGGGGGTAAATGTTTCGAGAGTATCGCACGGCAACCCGAGATTGCAGACCAAGTTAGAACCCTATTGTTCATAACTCTCGCATTCATTGAGACTCTGACGATTTACGGTCTACTAATCGCATTCATGCTGGTCGGGAAGATCGGCTAGTTCCAGTCAATAATTACACCAGGACATGGTTTTGGGGCGATGGGGCAACGGAACCGAGGGAACCTAGCCCATCGCCCAAAACACTGTTAGTACTGTTAATAACGTATAATGCAACGCTCAACTCAAAGGAATGGAGGTAACATGCCCGTGATAAGGAAAAGATGGCTGGCTTTGACAGTCCTTCTATTAAGCATGCTCTTCGTACTTGGATTGGCTACCTCCTGCTTCGCGGCGGAAAGCGAAGGCGTGCCGCCATTCCCTGACATTTACAAGATCGGTTGGACAGCAGTAAACTTCTTCGTGCTTTTTGCTATTCTTTATAAATTCGGCTACACACCCATAGTAAATATGCTGGAGCAACGGACCAACACTATAGAATCGTCGCTAAAGCATGCGGAAGATTTGCGGGCAGAGGTTGAGCAAATGAGGAAAGAGGCTCAAACCAACCTAGCCGAAGCGCGCCGGGAGGCTCAGGAAATAGTAGCCAGAGCCACCAAGGTTGCAGAAGAGGCCAAGAACGATATTATCGCCAAAGCTCAGCAAGACGCCCGTGCGGAGAAAGACAAGGCCCTGGCCGAGATCAAGGCCGAAAAAGAACAGGCCTTGACAGAACTCAGGGATACGGCTGCTACTCTGGCTATTATGGCTGCGGAGAAAGTTCTGGGCAGAGCGCTTACTGAAGAGGACCATAAAGGGATGGTCAAAGAGTTCGTCAAGGAAGCAGGAGATCTCTTATGCTGAATAAGAGCGTCGCGAGACGCTATGCAGAAGCGCTTTTTGCTATTGCCCAGGACAACAACAAAGTGGACGAATTACAAGGTGAGCTGGAGTTGGTGGTCCAGGCCATTAATGCGCACGAGGAGCTGAAGGCCTATATGCTTCATCCGCTGATTCCTCCGAAGGACAAGAAGGATGTAATAGTTAAGCTGTTTGGCGACAAGATATCCGAAGTTACAAAGAAGTTCTTGTTCCTAGTGAGCGATAAGAGGCGCGAAGCGTATATTGAAGCTATGTACGAAGAATACAAGGCTATGGCCAATGAGTTTAAAAACGTGCTGCACGCGGACCTGGTATCAGCCAAGAAGCTGGAAGAGTCAGACATTTCAATGCTTAGGGAGAGGCTGGCAACGGCTACGGGAAAGAGTATCGATTTCAATGTTTCCATTGACCCATCCCTAATCGGAGGAATCAGGGTCCGGGTGGGAGACCGGATAATTGACGCCAGTATTAAGAAGAAGCTAGAGATGCTGAAGGACAACCTCAGGAAGGTTAAGATCAGTTAATACGATAGGGGTGAACAAGGAGATGAGTATCAGACCGGAAGAGATTAGCGCTATTTTGAAACAACAGATAGAGCGCTACCAATCCGAGGTCGAGGTTAGCAATGTCGGCACTGTCATATACGTTGGTGACGGTATCGCGCGCGTCTACGGTCTACAGAATGCCATGTCCGGCGAACTCCTCGAGTTTCCGGGCGGGACGTACGGGATGGTTCTTAACCTGGAAGAAGACAACGTCGGGGCGGTTCTATTAGGAGAATACTCCCACATTAAGGAAGGAGACATAGTAAAAGGGACAGGCCGCATCATGGAAGTTCCTGCTGGGAAAGCGATGCTTGGACGCGTCGTTAACGCGTTGGGACAGCCCATCGATGGTAAAGGGCCTATCAATACCAACGTCTTCCGCCCAGTCGAGCGTGTGGCGCCGGGCGTTGTTAGCAGAAAATCGGTTTACCAGCCGGTACAGACTGGGATAAAAGCTATTGACGCTATGATCCCCATCGGTCGGGGTCAGCGGGAATTGATCATCGGCGACCGTCAGACCGGAAAGACGGCTATATGCGTGGACACCATCATTAACCAGAAGGGCCAAAATATGATATGTATCTACGTGGCCATCGGGCAGAAACAGTCCACCGTGGCCAGTGTGGTCCAGAAGTTGGAAGAGTACGGAGCTATGGACTACACCATAGTGGTGGCAGCTACTGCTTCCGAGCCTGCACCTCTGCTCTACCTGGCACCTTATGCTGGGGTAGCTATTGCGGAGGAATTCATGGAAACAGACCATGCTGACGTGTTGATAATCTACGATGACCTTTCCAAGCACGCGGTGGCGTACCGCGAAATGTCGCTGCTCCTCCGGAGGCCGCCTGGGCGTGAGGCGTATCCCGGGGACGTATTTTACCTGCACTCCCGACTGCTCGAGCGGGCCTGTAAACTCAACGAGAAACTGGGCGAAGGGTCAATAACCGCTCTGCCAATTATCGAAACTCAGGCCGGCGACGTTGCAGCCTACATTCCGACCAACGTTATTTCGATAACGGATGGCCAGATATACCTTGAAACAGACCTCTTCTATGCCGGGATTCGGCCGGCTATCAACGTAGGTCTTTCGGTTTCCCGAGTTGGTGGCGCAGCTCAGATCAAGGCCATGAAATCAGTTGCAGGTCAGTTGCGTCTAGACCTGGCACAATACCGAGAGCTGGCTGCGTTTGCCCAGTTTGGCTCTGACCTGGACAAAGCGACTCTGGCCCGTCTGAACCGCGGGGAAAAATTACAGGAGATATTGAAACAAGGGCAGTACCAGCCCATGCCGGTTCAGGAACAGATAGTGTCCATTTACTGCGGTGTTAATGGCTGGCTGGATGATATCCCAACCGATAAGGTCCAGCAGTTTGAGTCTGAGTTCTTGAAATTCGTCCGTAGCAGCTACCCGGATATTTTGAAAACCATCGCTGACACCAAGGTCTTGGATGCCAATACGGAGAAGAATCTGGTTAAGGCTATACAAGAATTCAAGGCCATATTCGCTTAGGTGGTGAGAGTATGGCTGGAAGATCAGTCAGAGACTTTAAACGCCGAATTAGGAGCGTTACCAACACTCGACAGATAACCAAGGCCATGAAAATGGTGGCGGCAGCGAAGCTTCGTAGAGCCCAAGAGAGTGCTGAGGCATCGCGTCCGTATGCTGGGAAACTGGCAGAAGTGCTGGCCCGACTGTCCGCGATATCGACCGATACCCGGCATCCTCTACTCGAAAAACATGAATCAGTAGACAATGTTACCTATGTAGTGGTCACCGCGGACCGCGGCTTGTGCGGGGCCTTTAATACCAACATTATTAGGGCAGCCCAGGAAGCGATTAAGGAGGACACCCGTCCGGTAACGGTGGGGATAACCGGGGTAGGCCGCAAGGGACGGGATTTCTTCCGGAAACGCGGGTTCAAGATGCAAGGTGAATTTGTTAACCTCGGCGACAGGATCAGCTATGCGCATGCCAAAGAAATAGGACAGTATATCATTCAGATGTACGAAGAAGGAGCCACGGACGAGGTCTACTTGGTATACGCGCGGTTCGTGAATGCGCTGAGGCAGGTTCCCACCGTGGTTAAACTGCTTCCACTGGAGCCGCCGCAGGCTGAGGAAGGAGAATTGTCTCCCCGCGAGTTTGTGGCCGACTATATATACGAGCCGAGTGCGGACGAGATCCTCATGACCCTGTTACCCCGTTATATTGAAAGCCAAGTCTACCACGCCCTGCTGGAATCGAAGGCCAGTGAGCACGGAGCGCGGATGACAGCGATGGGTAACGCTACGGACAATGCTACGGAGCTAATCGATGCGCTCACATTGCAGATGAACAAAGCGCGACAGGCAGCAATTACTAAAGAAATTCTTGATATAGTAGGTGGCGCAGAAGCCCTCAGAAAAGGAGGAAAGTAAACGATGGCAAAGGAAACTATCGGCACCGTCGTCCAGGTTATAGGACCGGTAGTGGATATCCGGTTCAAACCTGGTGAACTGCCAGACCTACTGGACGCCATTCGGATCAGGACCGAGGACCAAGATCCGGGGTTTAAGTCCCCCGTCCATGTTGACATTACCCTAGAAGCCATGCAGCTTTTGGGTAACGATATCGTAAGATGCGTTGCGGTACAACCAACAGACGGCGTAATGCGCGGCATGAAGGCGGTCGCCACCGGGGCCCCGATCAAAGTGCCCGTGGGGCCAGCAACCTTGGGACGTATACTGAACGTAGTAGGCAACCCGGTGGACGAACTGGGACCGGTCGATGCGACCGAATATTGGGAGATTCACCGGAAACCGCCGGCTCTTGTAGACCAGGTGCCTTCACGGGAAATGCTCGAGACCGGGGTTAAGGTGCTCGATTTGATCTGCCCTTATGCCAAAGGCGGGAAGGTCGGGATGTTCGGCGGAGCCGGCGTAGGCAAGACGGTTATAATTATGGAACTGATACGTAACATTGCGTACGAGCACGGTGGCTACTCGGTGTTTACCGGCGTCGGTGAGCGTAGCCGCGAAGGCAATGACCTGTGGAACGAAATGAAGGAATCCGGGGTTATAGAAAAGTGTGCCCTTATCTACGGGCAGATGAACGAGCCGCCTGGAGCCCGGCTTAGAGTGGGTCTGACCGGCCTCACCGTTGCCGAGTACTTCCGCGACGTAGAAGGGCAGGACGTATTAATATTCATCGACAATATATTTAGGTTTGCCCAGGCTGGCAACGAAGTGTCCGCGCTTCTCGGTCGTATGCCGTCCGCGGTCGGTTATCAGCCTACGCTAGCAACTGACATGGGCTTGCTGCAAGAGCGGATTACTTCGACCAAGAAAGGATCTATCACATCCGCTCAAGCAGTATACGTACCGGCCGACGACTTGACTGACCCTGCTCCGGCGACGACCTTTGCGCACTTGGACGCGACCACGGTCTTGTCGAGGCAGATTGCAGAGCTGGGCATATACCCCGCAGTGGACCCGCTCGACTCGACTTCTCGTATATTGGACCCCCTAGTGCTAGGGAAAGAACACTATGAGTGTGCGCGCGGCGTCCAGAAAGTTCTGCAGAGATACAAGGAACTCCAAGACATTATCGCCATCCTCGGTATGGACGAGTTAACTGATGAGGACAAGCTGATCGTGGCTCGGGCTAGAAAGATACAGCGGTTCTTGTCACAGCCGTTCCACGTGGCCGAGCAGTTCACAGGCACTCCCGGAGTGTATGTCCCGGTCAAGGAGACGGTATTTGGGTTTACCCAGGTGCTGGAAGGGAAGTATGACCACCTGCCCGAGGCGGCGTTCTACATGGTCGGTAATATAGACATGGTAGCCGCCAAGGGTAAAGAATTGGAGGCGTAGAGTAAATGGCGGAAAGCACCTTCATGTTAGAAGTGGTGACCCCCGAACGCATCGTGCTTAGCGATGAGGTGGAATTCATGGTGGTTCCCGCTGTCGAAGGTGAACTGGGTGTACTGAGAAACCACGCTCCGATGGTGGCCGGGTTGAAGATCGGGGTACTTAGGTACCGCGGAACCGATGGAATAACGCGGCACATGGCAGTCAGTGGAGGCTTCATGGAGGTCATCGACAACGAGGCGATTGTCCTGGCTGAAACCGCTGAAAGAGGGTCGGAAATCGACATTCTTCGGGCCAAGGCGGCCAAGGAAAGAGCCGAACGCAGGCTACAACAGCGGACCGAGGAAATCAACTTTGTACGTGCCCAGATGGCCTTACAGCGGGCGTTGGCCCGTATCAAGGCAGCGGAAGCTGACCAAAGGCTATAAGCCAGGTATGGTAAATGGTGACAATGGCCCGGACGAGGGATGTGTTCTCGAAGGGTCTCACAAAAAGAGGGAGCCGGAGGCCTGGACATCCGGCTCCCTTACTTTCAATACCGCTATTCCGGTACAAAGGTTCATTGTCACCAAGGGTAAACCGCCTAGTAGGGGCTGAGCCCCAAGCAGGAGGTCACTTACAGTGCAAAAACAGTTTGCATTTATCACGTTACTTTATCTACTCGCCAAGATTGCTCTATTCGTATTGATATGGATTGCCACTATTAGGATTCAGAAGAAGGCGATGGAGGCGAAAAAGAGAAGAGAAGCGCTGCGCCAGCGGCAGCAGGAATCGGCGAACACCGAAAAAGAGTATATTAAGCCAGAAGATCACCCGTTTCTCTAAAATGGCAAAGCAAGGGCATATAGCGATTAGGCGGCTGGAATACTGACTAGAGGGCGCCCTACTGTAATGCTGCAGACAAGGGTCTCGCGTCTATACGAACTGTTCTATCGGAAGGGACTTGCCGGCCCATGTGGCCGGCGAAGCTTTTTCATAGACGAAGAGCTGAATATCTAACAAAGAAAATGGCAATTATTGTTAATAACAGCTTTGGTCAGGAGGCCCCGAAGATGAAGAGGTTAGTGATAGCTGCGATTTGCGCCGGCCTTATCTTAGGACTGTGTGAAGCCCGGTACGTTGCCAACTTGAATCTGGCTGGAAACGAGAACTCGCTATATTGCCTAGCTTTTTCAAGAATAGGAGCAACTTTGCTCGAATCGCGGCTCGACGCGTGGGCCACAATAAAGAAAAAAAACAGCACACAAGAAATGAAAGAACGCCTGATGGACATTGGGCGGGCACTCGAGATTCCAATCGACCCGCAAACCGTGAGCACCAGCAGTACAGGGGATATAACAGTAGTCAGGACTAGTGTTACCAAAAACAACGGACGATATTATCTAACTGCACAGGCCAGCAAAGGTTATACTCTCTTACTGGTTTCGGTAACCTTTGCCGGCGGAAAGGACGCGACGAATAATATTACTGAGTGCCAAAAAAGGATCAAGAAGATACTCCCCGCTCAAACAGCTTCACAATACACGGGCGTCTTGGCGGGAGAGGTACCTTCTTCTAAAAGAGAGCCTTTGATTAACCGCATGTTCGAGGTATTTGAGGCCCAGATGATTGAGGTGTATAAGACTTCAAACGCGGTGAGTGCCACCGGATATACCCCATTTATCTCCAGTCACTTAGGATATGGCAAGAAGCAGTATAACCTTCAGGCCGCGGTACACTATAACCCGACTGAAAACAAAACTTACATATACCTGGGAACACCTTTGTTGTTGGGAGAGTACTGAGGCAAGCGGAAAAGGGTGATATCGGGTGGATAAAGCCTCCTATTCGATGACGGAAGTCGGAACTACTTCTTCGATCAGCCAAAACAAGATAATTATCCAAGGAGGCGAACCTCTTAAAGGTGAGGTGGTAATCAGCCCGTCTAAAAACGCGGTTCTCCCTATTTTGGCTGCCTGCCTCTTGCAGCACGAAGGACAGACGGTAATTCCGATTGCACCTAACTTGACGGATGTTCAGACCATGATATCTGTGATTGAACACCTTGGGCTGAGGGTCAAGAGCAAACCACCCAGCCTCCTCATTGAGAATGCCGGGATCCAAGGAAATGAACCACCCTACAAACTGGTTAGAAAGATGAGAGCATCGATTCTGGTGTTGGCCCCGCTTTTGGCCAGACAAGGACGTGCGATCATCGCTCTGCCCGGGGGATGCGCAATCGGGACCAGGCCTATTGACCTTCACCTCAAGGGATTGTCTGCCATGGGAGCTGACTTGCAGACCAGGGAAGGGAAGATAGAGGCCAAGTGCTCCGAATTAACAGGAGCTAAAATATACCTGGATTTTCCAAGTGTGGGCGCGACCGAGACATTGATGATGGCAGGTGTATTGGCAAGAGGGGTAACAATGATCGAGAACGCAGCCTTGGAGCCAGAAATCGTGAACCTAGCTCAGTTCCTGAATGCCATGGGAGGGAAGGTCCAGGGAGCAGGTACCAACGTTATAAGGGTTGAAGGCGTCCGTTACTTGCGGGGAACTGTACAGCCTATAATTCCCGACAGGATTGAAGCCGGTACCTACATGGTGGCAACTGCTATCACTGGCGGCGAAGCCGTACTAAGAAACATAGAACCTGACCACCTGCAATCCATTATTTTTAAGTTGAGAGAAACGGGGACTGAGGTGGAATGCGAATCTAGTAAACTGTACGTTAAAGCCCCGGAAACTCTGCGACCCATCCAGCTGAGAACCATGCCTTACCCCGGCTTCCCTACTGACATGCAGCCTCAGTTTACGGCCCTATTGACCAAGGCTCAGGGTACCAGCTTAATAGTTGAGACCATCTTTGAAAACAGGTTCCTACACGTAAACGAGTTGCTACGGATGGGGGCCCGGATACAAGTTGAGGGGCGAACCGCGGTCGTACAAGGACTGTCCAGGCTGTGGGGAGCACGGGTGAGGGCCACCGATTTGCGGGCCGGCGCGGCCTTGGTGATAGCGGCCCTAGCCGCCTGCGGTGAGACAGAGATCACCGGAAGCGACCACATAGACCGCGGATATGAGAATATGGTTGCCAAGCTTTCAGCTATGGGAGCCTCAGTTACTCGACGGTAAGATGCAGTGATGAAGAACCCCGGCCTCTCATATACTTAACTACGTGATTACAGAGGAAGACCGGGGATACCTTAATGAGCATATGGTGGGTCAAGAGAAAACGGCTATCCAAAGCAGCTTTAATCGCACTGATGATAATTATAGCGTGCACGGCAGTTTTTATCTTAAGGAAGAATTCCGAGATTCCTGGCTCCGGGCCAGAGATAAAAGTCTATTTCCATCGTTCAAAACAAGTCAAGGCCATTCCTCTTGAAAAATATGTTATCGGGGTAGTATTGGCCGAGATGCCAGCCTCGTTTGAAATCGAAGCCTTGAAAGCCCAAGCCGTTTGTGCCCGTTCCTATGCCTTAGCACAGGCATATAGCCCTTCAGACCACCCCGGACGAGCCCATGTTTGCGACGACCCGAATCACTGTCAGGCTTACGTTGACCCCGAAAAAGTCTCTAATGCTCGGCGGGTAATAAGGATAGAAAGAGCTGTCAAAGCTACTCGAGGCCAAGTGCTTACATACCGAGGCGAACTAGCAGTTCCCTATTATCATTCCTGTTGCGGGGGAAGAACTGCTTCCGCGTCCGAGATCTGGAACCGTTCCGTTCCTTACCTAACCAGCGTCACTTGCCCATGCCCTGACATATCTCCCCATCGCTTAAAACAATTTACTTTCGACGTAAAACAGATCGCCGATCAGCTTAAGATAAGAACTTCCAGTCGTTTGCTGAAAATCGAAGTAGCAGAACGTTCTGCGTCAGGCCGGGCTTCTAAGATAAGAATAGGCAGCTATCTGGTGACAGGGGCTGCTTTTCGAAGGGCACTAAATCTACCTTCTACATTTTTGACGATAACCCAACAAGGGTCAAAAGTCACGGTCCGGTGCCGCGGCTACGGCCATGGAGTAGGATTGTGCCAATACGGAGCCAACCGCCTGGCCCAAGAAGGATACTCTTACCAGTCCATACTTTTTCACTACTACCATGGAACTGAACTGTGCCGATTGGCTTACTAAATGTTCTTGCTGTTCCGGGAGGTGAATATATTTTTCAAAAAGGCTGGAAGGTGGCATAATGCAAAACTATATCAGGAAACGGGCGGTAAAAATCGGGCAGTATATCCTCCGAACCTCGGCGACGGTACGGCAGGCAGCAGAAGTGTTCGGCATAAGCAAGAGCACAGTCCATAAAGATGTTTCCGAAAGGCTACCCCGGATAAACAAGGAACTGGCCGAAGCAGTGAAGGCCATTCTAAATAAGAACAAGGCGGAACGTCATTTGCGGGGCGGTGAGGCTACCAGGCAAAAATACATGGCCCAGCACAGGGCTTAAAAAAGGATTTTTCCGATTCGCAGTAGAATCATTGACTAACCGTGGCAATTTTCGCCCAAAGGAGGATACACGTGTTCTTTTCAGAAGATATCGGCATCGACTTGGGAACTGCTAGTGTACTGGTGTTTGTGAAAGGAAAAGGAATAGTGCTTCACGAACCCTCAGTAGTAGCTATCGAGAAGCAGAGTAACAAGATAATAGCGGTTGGAGAAGAAGCACGTCGCATGCTGGGCCGAACTCCAGGGACCATCGTAGCTATCCGCCCACTAAAAGACGGGGTTATCGCGGATTACGACGTTACGGAAAAAATGCTGGCTCACTTTATTCGCAAAGTAGTGGGCAGGCGTCTGATTTTCAAACCGCGAGTAGTTGTCTGTATACCGACTGGCGCCACCGATGTTGAAGAGCGGGCGGTTCGGGAAGCAACCTTGTCAGCAGGCGCAAGACAAGCATATCTTATAGAGGAACCAGTCGCTGCGGCTCTGGGAGCAGGCATAAACATTTCTGAGGCCGCCGGGAACATGGTGGTCGACATCGGCGGGGGTACTACAGACATAGCTGTTCTTTCCCTAGGGGGTATCGTGTGTCACACTTCGCTGCGGGTAGGTGGAGACAAGTTTGACGAGGCCATCGTCAGGTACCTTCGCCGTGAGTACAACCTTTTAATCGGGGACCGTACTGCTGAAGAACTCAAGATAAGAATCGGTACCGCTTATCCGGACCCGACGAAGCCAGATGAAGGCCTGGAAGTCAAAGGACGTGACTTAATCACCGGGCTGCCCAAAACGGTTCGCGTAAGCGCGGTTGAAAGCTGGTACGCTATCCAGGAACCGGTCCAAGCCGTAGTCGATGCGGTGAAAGGTGTGTTGGAGATTACTCCCCCCGAGTTAGCGGCTGACATATTGAACCGAGGCATCGTCATGACAGGAGGCGGTGCACTGCTAAGAGGCCTCGACACCCTTCTTTCACAAGAAACCCGATTGCCGGTGCATGTGGCCGAAAACGCTATTTGTTGTGTGGCACTAGGTACCGGGAAGGTTCTCACCAGCCTCGACATATTGGTAAAAGCCAAAAAAGGCGGTCCCCGGAGGGTACTGTAAAGGTCAAACCGGCTAAAGAATGGGATTGGATTCCACGATAAATAATAAGAGATGGGGTTCTCCTAGAGGACGAAGGGAGATGAAACTTTGATTAGGGGGTTATATACAGCCTGCTCGGGAATGTTGTTGCAGCTGGCTAAGCAGGATGTCATAGCCAACAACCTCGCCAATGCCAGCACACCGGGGTTCAAAAAAGACTTGGCAGTTTGCACCGCTTTTCCTGATATGATGATTAACCGCTTGGGTGAAGTTAAAGTGGTAGCAGGCAAGGAAGAACCCATACCCCCAGTAGCCATTGGCAGGCTGGGAACAGGTGCGGCGATACAGACTATTTCCACCGACTTCTCGGCAGGCGCGGTGCAAAAAACGGACAACCCTTTGGACCTGGCTATAGCGGGAGACGGTTTTTTTGTGATTCAGACTCCTCAAGGGGAGAAGTATACTAGAAATGGTAGTTTCAGGATCGGCGATGACGGAATCCTGACCACCGCTCAAGGGTATCCAGTACTCGGTAGGTCAGGCCCAATCAACATCGGAGATCAAACCTTCACCATAGATGAGAAGGGGAACCTGCTGGTTGGGGATGAGGTCTTGGATACTCTTAGGGTTGTCAGGTTTGAAAATAATTCTGAGTTGGTTAAGACAGGCGACGACTTGTTCACGAATCAGTCAGGTACGCCTGTAGATGTAGAAGACGGACAGGTTATTCAGGGCTATTTGGAGTTGTCCAATGTAGTCGCAGTCAAAGAAATGGTAGAATTGATTAGCGTATTGCGAGCCTACGAGGCCAACCAAAAAATTGTCCAAGCCCACGATCAAACCTTGGATGCGGCCATCAACCGGGTAGGGGCTGTGTGACCGAGTGTGCGCTAATAATTCAAGCAACCACAGATGAACACTGATGCTCACAGATTGGCACGGATGATTATTGTTAATCAAAAAATCAGTGCCCATCTGTACTTATCAGTGTTAATCTGTGGTTGCCGTTTTTTAGACACGGGACACTGAGGGAGAGTACAAGTTCAATGCGAGCAAAGGAAATTGGGTTCGATCAAGCTTATATCCTAGGCTGCCGCCTGGATCTGGTAGATATGGAGCAGAGCTTGTCTATTATAAAACGATTCGTGGAGGAGAGGACCCCTCACCAGGTCGTCACCGCCAACGCGGAGATGGTGTATGCTGCCTCCCGGCAAAAACCGCTACGAGACATCATCAACCGGGCTCATCTGGTGACCTTGGACGGTGCCGGGGTAGTCTGGGCTGCTCGGTTTTTAGGACACAGAGCCAGGGAGAGGGTTACGGGTATAGACCTGACCCTAGCTTTGGCTGAGCTGGCCTCAAAACTACGTTGGAGATTGTACTTACTGGGTGCCAAGCCGGGAGTTGCTGAGGAAGCTACAGCTCGGATGGTGGCCAGGTTTCCCGGACTCGAGATTGTCGGGACCCACCACGGTTATTTCCAACAGCAGGAAACCGCAGAGGTTGTGAGGGAGATTAAAGAAGCGAAGCCTGACCTGTTACTGGTGGCTTTAGGTGCTCCCTATCAGGAATTTTGGATTAACCGTCATTTGGCTGAACTTGGTGTGCCGGTGGCATTGGGTATAGGGGGAAGTTTAGATGTGCTTTCAGGACAGGTCAAAAGGGCTCCCAAGCTGTTTATACGCTTGAACTTGGAGTGGCTTTACCGTCTTGTCACAGAACCTCGGCGGTGGCGTAGGCAGTTGGCCTTACCTCGGTTTGTTTTTGCGGTATGGCGGCAAAAACTGGGATTGTTTCGTCTGGAACCGTGAAAGGCCTGTTTCCTCTCCGAACCGAGAAGGGAAGGAGTCAAACCGGGCTTGACGAATAGAAAAAGAAAAAAGGGTCGAAAGGGGGGATAAGGTGTCCGAAAGCCAGCGAGTGTTTGCTCTGGACGTAGGTACCCGCACGGTGACAGGACTTGTGTTAGAAAAGAACGGATCAGATATCCGAATCTTAGGGGCTCGGACAATAGAACATGAAACCCGGGCTATGTATGATGGGCAGATACACGATGTCGAAGCCGTGGCAGCGGTTATTAACCGTATTAAGAAAGAACTGGAAGATGAACTGAAAATGCAACTGAATCAAGCGGCCGTAGCAGCGGCGGGACGAGCTCTGCGCACAGCCACCGGTGAAGTGGAAAGACAGAGAGATTATTTCCAGGAATTCACCAGGGAAGAAGTGCATGCTCTAGAGCTTGAAGCTGTACAAGAAGCGCAAATCAAGATAGCTTCGGCTGAAGGCGAGGAGGGCGAGGAAGGGTACTTTTGTGTTGGCTACAGTGTTATCAACTACTACTTGGAAGGACAGGTCATCGGCAGCCTGGTTGGGCAAGTAGGCAGCGAGGTGAGAGTAAAAGTAATAGCCACTTTTCTTCCCCGGGTGGTGGTTGACAGCCTATTATCCGCGTTACGCAAAGCCGGGCTTGAGATGTACAGCCTGACCCTAGAGCCGATTGCGGCTATGAGCGTGGCTATCCCACCAAGAATGAGGTTGCTGAACCTGGCTTTGGTGGACGTAGGGGCGGGTACGTCTGACATAGCTGTTGTAAAGAAGGGGACTATCACCGCTTACGGGATGGTTCCCATTGGCGGGGACGAGGTTACAGAGAGGATAGCAGAAGAGTATTTGCTCGATTTCAACACCGCCGAAAACGTAAAGTGCCGGCTGGGAGAAAATGAAAAAATCAAGTTTGAAGATGTATTAGGGAATTCGATTGAAGTGCAAACGTCAGAAGCGATAGAGGTAATTCGCATAGTGGTGCGGGAGTTGGCAGTAAGGGTGGCGCGGGAAATACTGGTTTTGAATCAGAAGGCGCCAGATGCGGTCATCTGTGTAGGGGGTGGGAGTCTAACTCCCCGGTTTTTGCAGGAACTAGCTGATTGCCTGGAACTGCCCGCTAACCGGGTGGGGATCAGAACGCGGGAAGCCGTCAAAGAGATCCAGGGAGAATTCCCTTCTTTACAAGGTCCACAAGGGGTTACTCCCTTGGGAATAGGGTTCAAAGCCTTGGAAGGAAAGCCGTTACCGTTTATGCGGGTGGTCGTTAACCAGAGACAGGTTCCGGTATGGGGTCTTAAAGAAACAACGGTAGCCACCGCTTTGTTAAGTGCAGGTATAAGTCTTCAGCAACTATACGGAAAACCCGGATTAGGGCTTACGGTCGACGTAAACGGTGTCGTTAAGGTGATAAAAGGAGGGCTGGGGACAAGCCCGGTAATAAAAGTAGACGGTAAGCAGGCTACCCTCGATACAGTTGTGCATGATGGAGCAGTGATTGACTACGTCAAAGGCCAAGACGGAAGCGACGCTCAGTGTACGGTGAGGGACATTGTTAAAGATGCCGGCGGTGAAGTCTACGTAAATGGCCAAAAGGTCAATATACTGCCGACAATTTCGATGAACGGTCAGGCAGCAGCCTTGGACGATCCGGTGCCGGATAGGGCGAAGATACAGTACAGCCTTCAAAACTCGGTCCGAGAAATATTGCAGAAGTCCGGTGTTGGGGAAGAGTACCTGGAAGAAAAAATCGTTACCCTTCGTTTAAACGATAAGCCTGTGAGCGTACGATGGCTGGCTTGTGAAGTTCAGGTCAACGGGCGACCGGTTGGCATGGATGAGTATGTGCTTTTTGGCAGCAAAGTCGAGTACAAGCTGAAAGCGCTCGCTCCGAGGGTGCGAGATGTTTTACCCGAACGACCGGTGAAATCGATGAAGCTTACCGTCAACGGAAAGAGCGTGGAGTTACCCTACAGCCGATGGTCGGTTCGCATGAATGGACGAGTTGTTTCCCTGGACGATTACCTTATAGACAGCGCAGATATTGAGGTTACGGAGAGCGACGGAGGTGCCATACTGAGTGATGTATTAGGACATATTGATCTGGGCCGCGTGGGCAAAGGGCAACTGGTGATGCGGGTTAACGGAGAAAAGGCCGGGTTTACTACTCCCATTTTCGACGGCAGCCAGATCGAGATATTCTGGGATGGAGAGATACTAAAAGCACACTAAAGGAAATAATAAGGCCAGGGTTACTGCCCCTCACAGACGGGCAGCGACTCTGGCTTGATTTTTTTTGACGTTGGTTGACAAACAGAAACAGGCGGTATAGAATAAAAGCGAAGGTCAAAGAAAGTCAAGGGAGGTTTATATGAAGAGCCTGGCAGACAAGATAGAGGAGTATATAAAAGTACTTATTGAAAGAAGTGAAAGCAAGACTCTGGAGTTGCAGAGGACTGAGTTGGCAGAGACTTTTAACTGCGTGCCTTCACAGATTACTTACGTACTGGCTACCCGGTTTACCCCTGAGGAAGGATTTGTAATAGAAAGCAGAAGGGGAGGGAAAGGGTATGTGAGGATTAGGCGAATCAAAGGTTCTGGTTTGGTGAAAAAAATTAGGTATTCACAGGCCGAGGCCTGTGACTGGGTTGACGCTTTGATCCAGCAAGGGTTGTTAAACGGGAGAGAGGCGCGTCTGATTGGGGCTTTAATAGATAACCAGGTTTTGGGGCAACTAGGAGAACAGGCTGATGTGATTCGGGCCAGGATGTTAGAAGCCATAATACAATGGCTGCGAAGCGAAAACTAGGGCCAAGAGAGGGCCAAGGGGGTGTGCGGTTTGTATTGTGAAGAATGCAAGATGAAACCCGCTACGGTTCACATAACTCAGATTCACGACGGGCAGAAAACCGAGATGCATCTATGCGAGGAGTGTGCTGCTCAGAAAGGTACCCATGTATTGAAGTTTGATAATTATTTCTCTTTGCCCAAGCTGCTGGGCAGCATATTCGGACAGGAAGTTCCTGTGATGGGAGAAATAGCTCCTACTCCCAGGATACGAGTCCAAAATTGTCCCAAGTGCGGCATGAGTTTTCAGCAAATCGGACAAATAGGTCGCTTGGGGTGCAGCGAATGCTACACGACTTTTGAACAAGAAATTGAACCGGTCTTGCGCCGGATTCACGGTAACACTAAGCACGCAGGGAAAGTTCCCCGGCGAGCTGGAGGGAAGTTCGAATTGAAGCAAATGATAGAGGATTTGAAGAAACAACTTCAGGCAGCCATAAAACGGGAACAATACGAAGAGGCCGCCGAATTGCGAGATAAGATAAAGGAATTGGAGAAAAAGACCGGAGAGGAGAGGGGGTAGAGTAGCGTGGGTATAACCGACATCCTTAATCGCACCTACGTGAGTTGGATGGATGCTGCTGGCCCCGAGTCGGATATAGTCATAAGCACAAGAGTAAGGCTGGCAAGGAACTTGAATCAATTACCTTTTCCGCATTTGACGGACGAGGCTACGGGAAAACAGTTGATGCAAAAAATCCGTGCAGCTCTACCTGAGAATGAGGAAGGTATTTTTCGGGGGCTGGAACTGGTGTCTTTGAGCCAGCTCTCTCCCCTGGACCGTACTATTTTGGTGGAAAAGCATCTGATTAGCCCTGAACATGCCGAAAGCAATTCGCCTTATCGCGGCGTAGCTGTCAACTATGACGGTTCCGTGGCCATAATGGTAAACGAAGAAGATCACTTGCGTATTCAGTGTCTGTTGTCTGGTCTGCAGGTAAACCAGGCATACAAGTATGCCCAGACGGTTGATGACAAGCTCGAGGAAAGTCTAGACTACGCTTTTGATTCGAGACGTGGATACCTGACTGCTTGCCCGACTAATGTTGGAACCGGCATGAGAACGTCAGTCATGCTTCATTTACCAGCAACCGCCATGACCAATCAGATCAACTCTCTGATTCAAAACGTAACCCAATTCGGGTTGACAGTAAGGGGCATGTACGGGGAGGGGACTGAGGCTACCGGCAGGTTTTACCAGGTATCAAACCAGGTTACGCTCGGGCAGACCGAGGAGGATATAATCAACAACCTTTGGACGGTGGTCATACAGATTGTTGAACAGGAGAGATACTTGAGAAATGGACTGCTTAAAGAAATGAAGTTCCAACTTGAAGACCGCATACTCAGGTCCTATGGTTTACTGACTAATGCCAGGATGATAACTTCGAACGAAGCTCTGGGTTTACTGTCAGACGTGCGCATGGGGATGGATCTGGGTATTATAACATGGGTCAATCGCCAGGTTTTGAACGAGCTGATAGTCGCGATTAAGCCTGCTCACCTGCAAAAGGCGGCAGGGAAAGAGATGGATCCAGTAGAGCGAGACCTGAAAAGAGCTGAAATAATTAAGGAAAAGCTGACTGGGAAAAAACAATAAAAACCAAAGGGGGGTTTTTAAATGTTGAGAAGATTTACGCAAAGAGCACAGCGAGCTATAATACACGCTCAAGAAGAAGCCAGGAATCTTGGGCATCCGGCTGTTGGGACTGAACACATTTTGTTGGGGTTGATTCGAGAGGGCGAAGGTGTTGGGGCCAAAGCTATTCTGGCTCTCGGCGTTGACCTAGAGACAGTGAGGAACGAGTTGAAAAAGGTGTTGGGAGACGTGGGCGAGAGGAAAGAGTCCGCAACCAGCACAGACCTTCCGATCACGCCCAGGGCCAAAAAAGTGCTTAACCTAGCCTTTGAAGAGGCGAGGTTACAAGGGGTCAACTATGTGGGGACCGAACACCTTTTACTAGCCCTGCTGCGCGAGGAGCAGTCCGTAGCAGCCCAGGTGTTGAACTCCTTGGGCATACGGCCTGATGCGGTGCGTGAGCAAGTTATGCTGCTTTTAGGAGCAGAAGGGTTTCAAGCCAATTATCAAGAACCCGGCACGGGCGAAATGAAGAACCAATCTCAAGGGCCTGGGGTTGCTGGTCGTCGGGGCAGAGGCAGGGGTAAGACTCCGGTTTTGGATACTTTTAGCCGGGATCTGACCCAACTGGCCCGGGAACACAAACTCGATCCGGTCATCGGTCGAGAAAAAGAGATAGACAGGGTGACTCAGGTTTTGTCCAGACGCACCAAGAATAACCCGGTCTTGATAGGAGACCCTGGGGTAGGGAAAACAGCGATCGTCGAAGGGCTGGCCCAAAGAATAGTTGAAAACAAAGTGCCGGAGGTTCTTTCCGACAAGCGGGTGGTGGTGTTGGACCTATCTACCATGGTTGCTGGCACCAAATACCGGGGAGAATTCGAAGACAGGTTGACCAAAGTCGTTAATGAAATAAGGAATGCAGGGGATATCATCGTATTCATAGACGAGTTGCACACCATAGTCGGGGCTGGAGCGGCCGAAGGAGCCATTGATGCAGCTAACATTTTAAAGCCGGCTTTGGCTAGAGGAGAATTTCAATGCATTGGGGCCACCACCATAGACGAATACAGAAAACACGTAGAAAAGGACGCTGCTTTAGAGAGACGTTTCCAGCCGATCATGGTGGATGAGCCTACTGTCGAAGAGACAATCGAGATATTGAGAGGATTACGGGATCGCTACGAAGCTCACCACGGAGTCAAGATAACCGACGAAGCTATTGAGGCCGCGGCTAGGTTATCAGCCCGTTATATAACGGATCGTTTCTTGCCGGACAAAGCCATCGACCTCATCGACGAGGCTGCTTCCAAAGTTAGGCTTAGAAACTACGTTTTGCCGGACGAGCTAAAAGAAATGGAGGCCCGTCTTGAAGAGATAGAGAAGGAAAAAGAAGAAGCGATCATGGCTCAGGAGTATGAGAAAGCTGCAGGATTAAGAGACGAAGAGCAGAGAGTCAAAGAAGAAATCGAAAAACAAAGGAAAGAATGGATGAGCCGCCGTGATCGGGATAGCGGTGTCGTGACCCCTGATGAGATTGCACACGTAGTCTCCAGTTGGACTGGAATTCCAGTGGTTCAGATGGCAGAGGAAGAAAGCGAACGTTTGGTCAAGCTGGAAGAGATTTTGCACCAGCGGGTGATAGGCCAAGATGAAGCGGTAAAAGCCGTAGCTCAGGCAGTCAGAAGAGCCAGGGCTGGACTTAAGGACCCCAAACGGCCGATAGGTTCTTTTATCTTCTTGGGGCCGACTGGAGTAGGTAAGACCGAACTGGCCCGGGCTTTGGCGGAAGCGCTTTTTGGGAGTGAAGAAGCCCTCATCCGGCTTGATATGTCCGAGTACATGGAGAAGCACGCTGTAGCCAGGATGATCGGTTCGCCGCCGGGTTACGTGGGATACGACGAGGGCGGGCAGCTCACAGAAAAGGTCAGGAGAAAGCCTTATTCAGTCATTCTCCTAGACGAGATTGAAAAAGCTCACCCCGACGTCTACAATATTCTTTTGCAGGTATTGGAAGATGGTCGTTTGACTGATGGCAAGGGTAGGACTGTGGATTTCCGCAACACTGTGGTTATCATGACTTCCAATGTAGGGGCGGATACTATTCGCAAGGCGCGGAACTTGGGGTTTGGCAGGCAGGACGCTGATGAACAGGATCATGAAAAGATGAAAGAAAAGATTATGGAGAAATTAAAGGCAACTTTCCGGCCTGAATTCCTGAACCGCATAGATGAAGTTATCGTTTTCCACAGCTTGAATGACACCGAACTAGGCCAGATATTCGAGTTGCTCATTCGGGATCTGCGCAAACGCTTAGAAGACCAGGGATTCAGGCTGCAGGTTACGGATGATGCCAAAAAGTTTATCATCAAGCAAGGCCATGATCCGGTCTTTGGTGCTCGGCCGTTGAAGAGGGCTATTCAAAAGAACGTAGAAAACCTGCTTTCGGAAGAGATTCTTAAAAGAACGGTAGAACCAGGGGACACGATTCTCATCGATGTTGAAAACGATGAAATAAAAGTAAGAAAAGCTTAGCCTACGCAAGTGAAGGGCCGGGGTCTCTGAGAAACCCCGGCCTTTTACCTTAAGGCACAAAGCCGCCCACTCCTTGTGAAAAAGAAATTAGAAAACATTAGATTACCTTCTTTTATCATACTATAATTTTTACAGGACTTCTCAAAGGTGAGAAAATGGGAAAAAATAAAGTAAAATACGTTTGTTATGAATGTGGACACGTTGCGGCCAAATGGCTAGGAAGATGTCCCGGATGTGGGGCCTGGAACACCCTGTCCGAAGAGATTATAACCAGCGTAACCCAGCGTTCCAAACCTAACCAACGGGCAACGCCTCTTTCGTCTATCACCGGAGAAGAATCTAGTCGGTTTAGTTCTGGTTTGCAAGAGTTGGATCGGGTTTTGGGTGGAGGCATAGTTCCTGGTTCGTTGGTTCTGATCGGCGGAGACCCTGGAATAGGGAAATCTACCCTTCTCTTGCAAGCAGCAGGACATATTGCCGCGCGAGGTGGGCGGGTTCTGTATCTTTCTGGGGAAGAATCCGGCTATCAAATTCGGATGCGGGCTTTGCGTTTAGGTATCGACAGCGAGTCCATTTACCTTTTGAATGAGCAGAACCTGGATTTGCTGCCCGAGTACTTGGAGGAAACGAAGCCGACCGTAGTAATTGTAGATTCTATTCAGACTGTATTTACGGGGGAAGTGCCTTCTATTCCGGGATCGGTCGGTCAGTTGCGAGAGTGTGCGGCCCGCATACTGAACCTGGCCAAAACTTCGGGGGTAGCTTTTTTCCTGGTAGGTCATGTTACCAAAGAAGGTTTGTTGGCTGGTCCAAAGATACTAGAACATCTGGTCGACACGGTGGTTTATTTCGAAGGCGGCAAAGAACAAGTATTTAGAATCTTGCGGGCAGTGAAGAACCGGTTTGGCTCCACCGATGAGGTAGGGCTGTTGGAGATGTCGGGAGGCGGAATAATAGAGGTTCCTGATGCGTCTAGGGTTTTTCTTGATGGTCGTGATGACAGCTTAAGTGGTTCCACGGTGGTTGCGGCTTTTGAAGGTACAAGGCCGTTGTTGGTGGAAGTGCAGGCCCTGGTAGCTCCGTCCGGTCATAGTTATCCTCGCCGGATGGTGTCTGGGTTTGATCAGAACCGGCTGGCTCTAATTGTGGCTGTGTTGGAAAAGAGGTGTGGCTTGGCTTTATCTTCCTATGACGTATACGTTAAAGTGACGGGAGGGGTTTTCCTCCGTGACCCGTCTGCTGACCTGGGAATGGCAGCCGCCATAGCTTCAAGTTTTGCCGAGGTTCCCGTTCCTAAAGATATGGTGTTCATTGGGGAGGTTGGACTTTCTGGTCAGATTCGAACTGTTCCGGCATTGGAGTCTCGGCTAAGAGAGGCGGCGAAGCTCGGCTTTACTACTGCTGTGGTTCCGTCCAACGGCCTGAGAGGAAACAGCGGTTTGGATAGCATCAAAGTAGTTTGCATACATAGTGTCAAAGAGGTGCTGGAGGTTATGCGGTGAGTGGGGGTATGGGCGGTGAGGCCTGAGAGCGTAATTGGAACTGGGTTACAGAAGGCACTACAGATGGTTGCTCCGGGGACTGCTCTCAGAGTGGGCCTGGAAAACGTGGTTAAGGCCAAGACAGGAGCGTTGATCGTTGTTGGAGATACTCCCGAGATAATGAACCTGGTTAACGGCGGGTTTAGGCTCGACTGCGAGTATTCACCTGCCAACCTGTACGAGCTGGCTAAAATGGATGGGGCTATTATTATGAACGCGGATGCTACGCGCATCCTGGTGGCTAACGCCCAGTTGGTTCCAGATATTAGTATTACTTCCATAGAAACGGGTATCCGCCATCGGACGGCCGAACGCGTGGCTAAGCAGACGGGAGAGCTTGTTATTGCCATATCCCAGCGGCGAGGGATGATAACCTTATACAAAGGTAGTTTTATATACGTGCTACGGGATATAGGGACTATTCTGGCAAAAGCGAATCAGGCTTTGCAGACCTTGGAGAAATACCGTAACGTTTTGGAGAAGGATCTTATCCGGCTGGGCGGGACTGAATTCGAGGATATGGCCACGGTCAACGACATCTGTCGGGTTCTGCGCAGATGCATTATGGTACTTAAAGTTGGCCAGGAGATTGAGAACTATATCATCGAATTGGGAATAGAAGGACGGCTGGTCAAGATGCAGCTAGACGAGCTACTGACCAGTGTCGAGGAAGAAGCTATTTCAATAGTCAAGGACTACTCTCGGGGGCAGGATCGGGGGGCTTCTGAGATTCTGGGTGCGTTATTGCGGTCTTTTGAGGAAGACGTGTCCGATTATTTGGCCATAGCGAAAGCCTTGGGATTTGGGAGTGCGGCCAGCGTCTTAGAGCAACACGTATCACCCCGCGGCTACCGAATTCTGCAAAAACTACCTAGAATACCGTCTCAGGTCATCGATAACCTGGTAGCTACGTTTGGAAGTTTTTCGAACATCATTCGTGCTTCTATAGAGGAGCTGGATGACGTGGAAGGCATAGGCGAAGTCAGGGCTCGTTCAATCCGTAACGGTCTCAAGCGGATGCAAGAGCAGCTTATTTTGGAATACATGGTATAGAACCTGGTACCAAGGGCAAAGGGTCATAATGGTAAAAAAGGAAGCCGGACTGAAAGTCCGGCTTCCTTTTCGGTTACCTGTGGCAGATCGCGTTCGTTATCAAGTTAGGTTAAAAACTCCTAGGGCTGTAGCTTTCTTATATTCGGCAATAAATATGTCGTAAAGATTGAGTCCTAGCAAATTACAGAGGGCGGCGGTATAAAAGAGGGATTTGCCCAATTCACTGATAACGATATCTTCACATTCAGGGCAAAGGGTTCCACGGAGGTGGCTATCCAAGAATTTTTTCAGGTCTTCCAGGGAGTTGACGTGGTCAGGAAACTGAACTTTCTTAGCATCTATTGAAAGACACCCGCAATCGGTAACTGATTTACAAATAGCCCGATTAATCCGCGCAGAGGATTCGGAAAGTTTAGATAGGACATCGAGGATGCTATGATGACGGATGAGCAATTCACCTACTACGTTCTGAAACTCATCACACAAAAGATCTTTCACAATCAGGACACCCTCCTTTTGCCGATTTCATGCGGTTTTTTTAATTATAGCCCTGAGCCGGAAGCATTGTCAATTGACGGAATTTAACATGATTTGGCGTCCAAGAAACCCGAGGTGCAGAAAGATGCCAAAGAGTTACGGAAAAATTTTCCTAAAGAGAAGTAGGATAATTACCGTAGATGTATAATATTTGAAATATATTACAAGAATACATAAAGGAGGTGAACAATAATGTTGCGCTTCTTTAAGATGATCAGGATTTTGCCTGTAATAGCGCTATTGGCTGGGGTTTGGTTCTTTCAGGTAACCGGGGTATGGCTTGAGCACCTTGGCATTCGAATTGGCAGCGGGGCCTTATTTTCTATCATGGTCTATGTCGGACTTGTCGAGACGTCTTCCCTTTGCAAGAGGACATGGAATAACATAAACCATTTTCTAGAGAACACGGATCCAGAGGTTTTGCTCGGGAGCATCGCGGGGCTTTTGTTTGGGCTCTTGGCGGGTTTTCTCATCGGTTTCCCATTCTCGTCGGTCAGCGGCGTGGGGTTGTATGTTATCCTGTGGGCTTTCCTGGTCTGCGGCTACCTGGGTTTTAAGATCGGTAAAAAGCGCGGAGCTGAGATGATCGCGGTATTTTCCAGGGGGCGTAGCGGGCTAACTCAGGCTCACATTTCTGAAGGCAGGAAAAGTGACATCAAGGTTCTGGACACGAGCGCCATCATAGACGGACGCATCTATGACGTTTGTTTAGCCAATTTTATGGATGGACGTTTGGTGGTGCCTTCTTTTGTCTTGCAGGAGTTACGTCACATTGCCGATTCTTCAGATTACATTAGGAGGAATAAGGGCAGACGCGGATTAGAAATCTTGGCTAAGATGCAGAAAAGCCCTAAAATAAATATTGAAATAGTGGAAGGAGATCACATTGATGAAAAAGAAGTTGATAACAAGCTAATCCGCCTCTGCAAGGAACTGAACGCGAGCATCGTTACCAATGATTATAACCTCAACAAAGTAGCAGAATTGCAAGGCATTCGAGTTCTCAATGTCAACGAACTGACCAATGCGGTCAAGGTTATCGTGTTCCCGGGAGAGACTATCAAGGTTCATGTAATCAAAGCCGGAAAAGAAGACGGGCAGGGAGTAGGGTATTTAGAGGACGGGACCATGGTGGTAGTGGAAAACGGTGCGGATGACATTGGGAATGAGGTCGAAGTCATGGTGACTAGTGTTTTCCAGACCTCAGCCGGTCGGATGATATTTAGCAAGAAAACCAAAGAGAATCTGGGAGTAAAGACAGCGCACCAGGTGCAGAGGCTACAAGAGGTGAACTTTTTTGGATGAGGTCGTCGGCGTGGTTATTGCGGCCGCCGGCAAAGGCCAAAGAATGAAAACCGATATTAACAAGCAGTTTTTACTTTTGGCAGGCCAGCCGGTTCTAAAGTATTCGGTCGAGACTTTCTCAGCCTTAAAAGAAGTGAGTCAGGTGGTGGTCGTAGCTCATCCCCAAGAGGTTGAGCATTGTCGAAGGCTCCTGGGAAACGAGCGGGTTCAAGTGGTCGCGGGGGGGAAGGAAAGACAGGATTCGGTTTATCTTGGGCTTCGAACCCTGGCCCAAGACACGAAACTGGTGGCCGTGCACGATGGTGCTCGGCCTCTTTTGTCATCGGCGTTGGTTTTGTCTTTGCTTCACAAGGCAACCGAGTGGGGAGCGGTGATACCAGCGGTGCCAGTCAAAGACACGCTCAAGGAAGTTACCGATGACGGTGTAATTGTGAGTACCCTTGATCGTACCAAAATATGGCAGGCGCAGACTCCTCAGGTGTTTCCTTATCGAAGCCTGGTATATGCCTACGAGCAAGCACTGGCCGAGGGTTTCTATGCAACAGATGACGCGTCTTTATACGAACGGTACTGCGGGCGGGTAAGGGTAATAACTGGGGACTACCGCAACATCAAAATAACTACACCCGACGACCTGTTGATAGCCGAAGCCCTCATCAGGGCAAGCCGGAGCGATAGTTTAAAGGAGAGAAACAGACAGTGATGAGAATCGGTATAGGTTATGATGCCCACCGCTTGGTTGAGGGTCGACCTCTGGTACTGGGAGGGATCAACATTCCGTTTGAGCAAGGGCTGTTGGGTCATTCCGATGCCGACGTTCTGACCCATGCGGTATGTGATGCCTTGTTGGGGGCCGCGGGGCTAGGTGACTTAGGGAAACACTTTCCGGATTCCGATGAGAGATACCGCAACATTCGGAGCCTTTTTTTGCTCGAGCAAATAGGGGAAATGGTGAGAAAAGCTGGCTACGCCGTAGTGAATATAGACGCGGTCATAGTAGCCCAAAGACCCCGTTTAGCTCCGTTTGTTGGCCGAATGGTCGCCAACTTGGCAGAGGTTTTGGAGATCGACCCCGTTCGGGTGAACGTCAAAGCTACCACCACGGAGGGGATGGGATTTGAGGGACGGGGTGAGGGTATGTCGGCCTATGCTGTGGTTTTGCTCAAAAATTTGGAGTAACTTACCATACCCGGACTTCCCGTTGCTAGGCAATACTAGTAATGCTATAATTGGCGGAGAAAACGAGGAGGGTGCAGGGATGAAAGTGAGAGTAAGATTCGCTCCCAGCCCTACAGGACCGCTTCACATCGGAGGGGCTAGATCAGCCCTGTTTAATTTTCTTTTTGCCAAAAGATACGGGGGAGAATTCATCGTAAGGATTGAGGATACTGACTTGGAACGTTCCTCGCGGGACTATGAAGCGGAGATAATCGAGTCCTTGGAATGGTTGGGAATCACTTGGGATGAAGGGATAAAGGTAGGGGGACCGAACGGGCCTTATCGCCAAACTGAACGGCTGGACATCTACCAAAGATGGGTAGATATCCTGGTGTCCACTGGCTGGGCTTATCCTTGCTTTTGTACGGAGGAGGAGCTGGAGGAAGAAAGGGAGCAGCTGATGAAGCAGGGGGAAACCCCTAGGTATCTTGGACGCTGCCGTAACCTCGACGAAGCAGAGCGGCAGGCCAAGCTGGCCCAGGGATTGCGGCCCACTATCAGGTTCAGGGTTCCTGAACACCGGGTGTTCGTGGTTGAGGATTTGGTCCGGGGGCGGGTAGCGTTCGAAAGTGAAAACATGGGAGATTTCATAATAGTCAAGTCTGACGGGTTGCCAACCTACAACTTCGCCGTCGTTATCGACGATCATCTGATGGGGATAACCCACGTCATACGGGCTGAAGAGCATCTTTCCAATACGCCACGCCAGCTCATGATCTACGAAGCATTAGGGCTTGAACCGCCGAAGTTTGCTCATATATCGTTGATACTGGGGGCCGATCGCCAGAAGATGAGCAAAAGGCATGGGGCAACTTCGGTAATTCAATACAGACAGCAAGGATACCTGCCGGAGGCTCTGGTTAATTTCTTAGCTCTTCTTGGCTGGGCGCCTGAAGGCGAAGAAGAGATAATGTCCCTGGCGGATATAGCCAATAGTTTTTCTCTGGAACGAGTGGCGAAGAATCCCGCAGTCTTTGACGTAGATAAGCTGAACTGGATAAATCAGCAGTACATCAAACGGAAATCGACTGAAGAACTCAAAGAACTACTATGGCCTTTTATAGAAAGGGCGGGATACCGGGATGAGGTAAAGTCCTTAGGTGATGAGAAATATACCTTGCTGGTTGAAACCATGCGCGATTATTTGGTGTGCTTGTCGGATATCACGGACAAGCTTGACCTTGTCTTTAAGGATGCCGAACCTGACCATGAAGCCGAAAAGGTTCTCCTACAAGAAGGTGTGGTTCAGGTTTTGCGGCTTTGCTCTGAGCGCATCCTGGATCAGGAGGCGAGTCCCCAAGAAATGGACAAGTTTCTGAAAAGCTTGGTCAAGGATGCTGGCGTATCAGCCAAGAAGGTGTATATGCCTTTGCGGGCGGCGCTCACGGGGAAAGTCAAAGGGCCGGAACTGCCTTATTTGATGGCCTTGTGGGGAACGAATGAGGTAAGAAGGCGTTTGGAGCGAGCTGTAAAGAGAACGGAAACCGAAAGCTGACGGACCGGAAACCGGTTGACAGTAGCTGAAACCTCACCCTATAATTAACTCACATAATTGTAATAACAACGACATGACCGCAAATGCTGGGAACGGGAAGAGTAGGTCCTTGTGCCTGCCTATAAGAGAGGAAAGGTCAGCGGCTGAGAGCCTTTCCAGGTTAGGATGGACTGAAGTGCGCCCGGGAGCAGGTGGGCTGAATCGAAAGCAAAAGGACTCACGAAGTAAGTCCACCCGGTTAGGCACCGTTAGAGCTATCGAGGAGGGACACGAATGTGTCCAAACAGAGTGGAACCGCGGGCTTGCCGTCTCTGTACGGCAGGCTTTTTTATTTAGGTTCTGAGGGGGTTGGTAAATATGGGTTGGTTCAGTACTTTGAAGAGAGACATTGAGGTGGTGTTCGAGAGGGATCCGGCTGCTCGAAGCGTGCTGGAGGTTGTACTATGTTACCCTGGGTTTCATGCCATTGTCTTCCACCGCATAGCGCATTATTTTTATTGTCACCGGTTTTTCTTGATAGCAAGGTTGATTTCTCACATCAGCCGGTTCCTTACGGGCATCGAAATCCACCCGGGGGCTCGTATTGGTAGAGGATTTTTTATCGATCATGGCAGCGGAGTCGTTATAGGTGAAACGACGGAGATAGGGGATAACGTCACGATTTACCAGGGAGTAACCCTGGGAGGCACTGGAAAACAGAAAGGAAAGCGTCATCCCACGATAGGAAACAACGTGGTCATAAGTGCGGGAGCCAAGGTTTTAGGTTCGTTTACTGTGGGCGACAATTCGAAAATCGGAGCAGGGTCGGTTGTTTTAAAGAGCGTTCCTCCGAATTCTACAGTCGTGGGGGTCCCGGGGCGATTGGTTATCAGGGACGGGGCTAAGGTAGAGGATGGTCGGGTTGAAGTGGACCTAGAACACCACTTATTGCCTGACCCCATAGCCGATACCTTGGCGGCTTTGCAGGAGAAGATACAGGAATTAGAGACCAAGATTGAGATGTTCGAAAGGAAGGATAGACGTGATACAGGTTTACAACACCTTAAGCAGAAGAAAGGAAAGACTAAATACGCTTGAACCGAACAAGGTCAAGATGTACGTGTGCGGGCCTACCACTTACAACTACATTCACCTGGGGAATGCTCGGCCGTTAGTTGTTTTTGACATTATAAGAAGGTATTTACAATATAAAGGATACGAGGTTACGTATGTCCAGAACTTCACCGATGTCGATGACAAGATAATCCAGCGGAGTCAAGAAGAAGGGAAATCGGCAGCCGAAGTGGCCGGAAAATACATCGACGAATACTTTCGAGATGCAGATGCTCTTGGAGTAAAAAGAGCTGACTACCATCCCCGGGTAAGCGACCATATCCCCGATATTATAAGAGTTATCGAAACCCTGGTTGAGAAAGGTTACGCTTACAGAATAGGTGGAGATGTGTATTACCGGGTAAGAGCGTTTGAACGTTACGGGCAGCTTTCGGGGCGTTCGTTGGAGGAAATGTTGGCTGGGGCTAGGGTGGAAGTGGACGAACGCAAAGAGAATCCTATGGATTTTGCTCTGTGGAAGGAGGCGAAGCCGGGTGAACCGGCTTGGGAAAGCCCTTGGGGATTGGGGCGACCAGGTTGGCACATCGAATGCTCGGTTATGGCCATGAAGTACCTGGGGGAAACCTTGGATATTCACGGCGGAGGAGCGGACTTGGTTTTCCCTCACCATGAAAACGAGATTGCACAAAGCGAGGCGTACAGCGGACGGCCATTTGTGCGCTACTGGCTGCACAACGGATTTATAACCGTGAACAAAGAGAAGATGTCGAAGTCTCTCGGAAACTTCTTTATTTTGAGAGAAATACTTAGCCAGTACCCAGCCGAAGTGGTAAGGTTTTACTTGGGGTCCACCCACTACCGGAGTCCGCTCGACTTCGACAATACGAAACTGGAAGAAGCTGGCCGGGCCTTAGCTAGGCTTAACAACACGCTCCGTCGGCTGAACGAAGTGGTGAAAAATCAAGAAGTGGAAGCGAATGATGGGACTAGAGATACAGACGAGGGTTTTGTATCTCGCCTGCGTGAGTTGAAAGAGAAGTTTGAAGTAGCCATGGACGATGATTTTAACACGGCTCAGGCGATAGGGTATCTTTTTGATATGGCCCGTGAGATCAACGCTTACCTTGATTTCTGGGAAGGAGAAGGAAGCTCAAAGGCGCCGGCTGCGATTAAGGAAGCTTATCGAGTATTCACGTTGTTGGGAGGGAATATCTTAGGTTTTTTGAGCGAAGACTTCGAGCATAAAGGGCATGGAATATCGGATAAAGTCATTGAGATATTGTTTGAGATGAAGGAAGAGGCGCTGGAGTCAGGGAGTTTAGAGAGGGTCGAACGCATTCTAAGTTGTTTGCAATCGGCGGGAATAGAGATTGAAGACACGTTTAGCGGCAGTACCTGGAGAGCAAACCGACCGGTGAATGTGTCTGATTTGATAGAGCCTTTGCTCAGCTGGCGGTCGGAGGCCAGAAGGAACAAGGACTTCACCACCGCCGATGTTATCCGAGACAACCTCAAGAAAATAGGAGTCGTCGTTGAAGACACAAAAGAAGGAGCAAGATGGAGAATTGAAGCTACTGGAAAGATTTGAAGGCGAACGGGTTAATCAAATGTCACCGGTTCTTTTGGCTTATATCGGTGATGCGGTGTATGAGCTTTATGTGAGGACCCAGATGTTAGCGAAAGGCAATCGACCGGTAGGCGAGGTTCATAGGGATGCGGTTAGCCTGGTAAGGGCTTCTACTCAGGCCAGGCTGTTGAAGGAGATCAGTCCTCAGTTGAGTGAAGAGGAAAAGGCCATTATAAGGCGAGCCAGGAACAACAAAAAACTTACACCCCCTCGCAATGTCGACATTTCTGACTACCGGTTGAGTACGGGGTTAGAAGCCCTTTTTGGTTATCTCTACTTGAAAGGGGAAGAAGAAAAGCTTAACAAGTACATGAGCCTGGTATTGTCCGAGTTTGAAAAATTGGAGGTACCGGCGATCTAGGCCGGTTTACAGAGAAAATTTTCTTATATTAGGACCACGGCGGTTGTAGAAGTTGTAGAATAAGAAGCAACTAATATGATCTGTGTAAGGGACAGGAGGCCTTAATTAGATGGAAACCAGGCTCAAGGTCAGGCTGCTTCAGCACACTTATGAACCGGAGAAGCTTGTAGCTGTGGCTGCCAAGCTGTGCTACTCCCCATCGGGGATAGACGGGATAATGGAAGGATTAGACAGCAAGACAACGAGCGATTTTTTAAACATGCTGACGGAATTGGGGCATGAAAGTCCTATTGAACATGCTACCTTTACTTTTGGGATTGAGGGTGTAAGCCGGAGTCTTTTGGCCCAAATAACACGGCATCGCATAGCCAGCTACAGCGTCAAATCACAGCGGTGGGTAAGAGAGGACCAGTTTGATTACGTAATTCCGCCCGAAATAGAGGCGATTCCTGCAGCCAAAGAGATTTTCCAGAAAGCGATGGAGGAGGACCAGGCCCGCTACAATGCTCTGGCCGAAATCCTTTTCCAGCGGCATTTTAAAAGGTTGCTTGAAGAAGGAAAAGACGAAAGGGAGGCAAAGCGGCAGGCGGAGAAACAGGCGATCGAGGATGCCCGCTATGTTTTGCCCAATGCTTGCGAAACCAAGCTTATAGTCACGATGAACGCCAGGAGCTTGTTCAATTTCTTCCGCCAGCGTTGCTGTAACCGAGCCCAGTGGGAGATAAGAAGACTGGCAGAAGAGATGTTGAGACTGGTGAGACAGGTAGCCCCTACCCTTTTTGCCAAAGCCGGACCCGGGTGCTACATGTTGGGGAAATGCCCCGAAGGGAAGATGAGCTGCGGCAAGAGCAAGGAAATTCAAGAGAAATATAGGAATTTAACAGGGGTGCCAATTGAACGAGCAGATTGAAGGGATAAACTGGGTCAGCGAGGCTTTGAAGGCCGGTCGTCAGATTCATAGGATTTACGTGGATGATTCCAGGAAGGATCGCAGGGTGGAGTCAATACTGGCCCATGCTCACAAACGGGGGATTCCGGTCGAAAGCGTCGGCAAGAATCAATTGAGGAGCATGTCGGCTTCAGGTTCACCGCAGGGAGTCGTTGCCCTTGCCTCTCCTTATCATTACTGGCCTATCGAAGACATCTTGGAATTTACCCAAAGTCGGGGGGAACACCCATTTCTTATACTGCTGGATGGGGTGGAGGATCCGCAAAACCTGGGAGCAGTTATACGTGTCGCGGAGTGTGCAGGGGTTCACGGCATAGTGCTGCCTCTCCACCATTCGGTGAAGGTTACGCCGGCAGTAGGAAGGGCTTCGGCTGGTGCAGTAGAACACATGAAGATAGCGTTGGTTACTAATCTGGTTCGGGCTATAGAGGAACTAAAACAAGGTGGCTTGTGGATAGTAGGAGCAGACGCAATGGCGAACCACACGTATTTTGAGGTTTCATTGGCAGCACCTTTGGCGCTGGTTTTTGGCGGCGAGGGCAGGGGCATCAGGCGGTTGGTGAGAGAACACTGCGACATCCTTGTAAGCATCCCTATGTTTGGCCAGCTTAATTCTCTTAATGTTTCAACAGCTTGTGCTCTGGTTACCTTCGAAGTGTTACGTCAGAGGTACCAGGATGGCGGAGTAAAGGGATGAGAAAAACAGTACTTCTTGTAGACGGGTACAACATCATCAATTCTTGGCCGGAACTGTCGAGGCTGAAAAGCGACAATTTGCAGAGGGCTCGGGACAAGTTGGTGGAATTGATGATCAACTATGCCGGTTTCACAGGACGTCACGTTGTGATCGTGTTTGATGCCCATCAGGTGAAAGGGGCTGTCGGAGACAGGGAGGTGTTTAACGGGGTTGAAGTCCTGTTTTCGCGAGAAGGCGAAACAGCTGACGAAGTTATAGAGAAAATGGTCGGAGAATACACGACTGAACAGGAACAGGACGTCTATGTGGCGACCTCAGATTGGACCGAACAGAGGATAGTTTTCGGGAAAGGAGCTTACAGGGTTTCCGCCAGGGAACTGTATCACGAGGTGGAAGAAACCTTGCTCAAACTCAAGGAATGGGAAAAACCGGAATCCATATCCGACAGGCTTTTAGTAAACCGGTTGAGCGAGAAAGTCAGGAAGCTGCTAGATATCAGGCGCAAGCGATGACCAGAGCGGGCGTGGTAGCTCGACGGGTGGGGAGGCGATGATGTTAATTTAGGGCGTGTGTACAGCAAAGTGACCTACCGGTTCGGCAGGCAGGACGTACCATAGCTTGACTTAAGAAATTTAATGGCTATATAATTAAATTGCTTGTATATGTCCGGGTTTCTCGAGCTTTATAAAACTGAATAGATACCAAAGTCTGGGGGCGGTTAGATGAGCTTACTTGCCTAC
>NZ_JABUEX010000062.1:0-11229 GCF_013314835.1 Syntrophothermus sp. | reverse complement strand
TTGGAGAGAAACTCGCCTCTCTCCGTGCTTTGCTCCCTCAAACCCTGAGCCGTTACTGGAAAGAAGATTTTCCTCTGCCTCAACCATCGGTCGGACTTTTTCCCTTTGACAAAAAAGTCGTGATGCAGGCAACTAAAACATACCTTTTCAGGAAGATCAGGGAACTGCAGCTTAAAGGAAGGAGGATCTTCGGCCTGCACATTGAAATTTACCGGGACTATAAAACAGGGGACCCCACCTCCCCCATCTTTGCCTGCCAGGAGGCGCTGGTTGCAGCGCTCGCCGCAAGCATCGCCCGGGCCTTCCAGCTAAAAGAGCTCCGCGTTCAAAGCAGCCGCGCCGAAGCAGCCTCTCAAGCCTTAGGACGGATTACTTGAGGGGTAGGGGTGCCAGTGGCAGCGAACTCGAGCCTCTTTCCTGCTCCGGTGAAACCGGATCAGATGTCCTCCACATTCTTCGGAGGCTGGTCACTCACACGCACCCTCCCTGTGACCGCAGCCACGATCACGTACTTGAAAGAGCCCGAAACCCCGTCTCTCAAAGTAACCGTGCCGCCTGCAGTAGGCGTGCCTTTCGCCGAGAACCTGAGCTCGTGATCGGTAAAGTTCGTGTTCTCGAGCACAACTCCGGACGGGAGACTGACCGCTTTCACCACCCGCGGCCCCAGATTTACAGACTTCTTCACATAATAGGCGTTGCCTGGAGACGGGTAAAACTTAATGGAGTAAGAGGAGCTTTCCTCGCTCAGGGCAAGCTGGCTTGTTTCTCTGATGTCCCCCGCGAGCCGGTCGGCGGCAGTCTGGAGGCGGCAGCGCCCGAGGCACCTCCTGAGATCCGGGACCGCCACGGAAATCAGAATCCCAACAAGAAAAAGAGCAAGAGAAACTTCCAGGAGCGTAAAGCCGGACAAGGCCCCGCGCTTTTTCGAAGGCAGACCGAACATCACTTACCCCATCACCAGAAGCGGCCCAGGTACCAGAAAATGAGCACTTTTCCCCACAGCAGAGCAAGGAAAGAGCCCAGAGCAATAAAAGGCCCGAAGGGAAGAGGGTCTTTCCGTCCTTTAATCCTGAAAAGCAAAAGAAAAAAAGCTACCAGCCCACCCACGCAGGCGCCCAGGAAGATCCCTAAAGGGCCTAACGGCCACCCCAGAAAAAGCCCCGTCACTGCAGCAAGCTTGACGTCCCCGCCTCCCATGCCGCCCTTGCTAATTACGACAACGAGAAGCAAAAATCCTGCTCCCGCCGCGCATCCCGCCAGAGCCGACCAGATTCCCACGTCCCGGGCCGCGAAACCCAGGATTACGGCGCCCGCCAGCCCGGCCAGCACCAGCTTATCCGGAATAATGTAATGCACCGCGTCGATGGCACCGGCGGCAATCAAGAGACCGGCAAAAAAAGCATACTTGGCGAACACCGGTGGCGAGCTGAAGCGGCACCAGAGAACCGCAAACACAACCGCCGTCAGAAGCTCAATCGCAGGATAGCGGAGGCTAATGGGGCGCCGGCAATAACGGCACCGGCCGCCAAGGACGAGATAACTGAAAACCGGAACCAGGTCGCGCCACGTGAGCTGGGTGCGGCAAAACGGACAGCGCGAGCGCGGCGCGGCGATGCTCTCCCCCCGGGGCAACCGGTAGATCACAACATTAAGAAAGCTCCCGACAAACAGGCCGAAAACAAAGGCTAAAAAGACTCCCATCCACACGTTTTCGCCCCATCCCGGCGCCCTTGCGGGGCATCCCCGCCGGCGTCCTCGAAGTTAGATTTGGTATACATTAGGAGCCATTACTTCCGGGGTCTACTTGAGAACCACTTCGCCCGTCCCGACGCGAGCAGCGGAAGGCAACGCTGCCCCTCCAGACGGCGCGGCATCCGCCGCCCGCAGTGCGCTGCCGGGAGCAGGCATGGCCGAGCCAACCGGCTCAAAAACGTTCACCCTACCGGCCGGCCACCCGGCCAGCGTTTCCAGAACCAGCCTCCCCTGCGGCGACCGGTCGGAGAAGACAACCAGATCCAGCATGGCCCGCACCGCGCCAGGCTCGTTGATTCCCTCCACCTTGAGACTCCTTATCTCAGCTAGGTTGCCGAGACCCTCCTGCTCCAGTTCCCTGCAGAACGCCAGCACGCCGGCGTAATTCCCTTCGGCGGTGATCCTCAGAGGAAGCGCAAGCGTGTATTTGTTCTCCCTGACCGCGCCCGGCTCAACGGCGGTCACCCGCACGTTTTTCTCTGCCGCCGCCTGCGCGAGGAGGACGATGCCCGCCCCGTCGCGCACTTCCGTCCGAAAGCTCGCCGCCGTGGCGGCCACCTCCTCCCGCAGTCTTTCCAGGTGCTGCCTCTCCGCCCGCAGAGAACCGGCCAGCTCCCGGCACCGGGAAAGCTCCCCGGTCGCGGCAGCAAGCTCCTCTCTCGTAGCCGCGTACGCCCTCACCTGCGGCACGAGCACGAAACGCACAAAACAAAATCCTGCACCCAGTGCCAGGAGCAAGAAGAGGAGGAGCCTGTCCCGCCCGCTCAGCTTTTCCACAAGACCATCACCCTTCCTCCAGGTGCGCCGCAATCTCAAAGCTTATGCCGCCGCTTCCCGGCGCGACGCGCCTCAGCTCTACCTGCCGAAAGCAGCCGCCACGGGTCAGCCTGTACTGAAAGATCCCAATGGAAGAGAGGCTCCGGGACGAGCCCCGCAAGATAAGAGTGTTCGGCCGGCCCGGCAGGGCGTCCTGCGCCTGCTTTTCGGAGGATGTCCCGCCCGGGCCCGCTCCCTTATCCTGTTCACTCCCGGGTACGTATGAAAGATCAAGGCCCGTCAGCCACAGATCGGCAGGCGCGATCTTGTTAAGGTCAGCCAGCATGGGCCACCACGTCCGGCGCTCCGCCAGGATGGCTTCGTACTCCCGCATCGCGGCTTCGAGCCCTTTTCTTTCAGCCTGTATCTTTTCTGCCTGCAGGGCCAGAGGATGCAGGGTAGCGATCTGCTGCTTCGTCGCGGCCAGCTCTGCTTTCAAACCAAAGTAGATCCCGAGAAACAGGCCGTAGCCGCCCACGACCGCCCCGGAAACAAAAGTGATCCCGGCAACGGCAAACAGACGGCGGAAATCTATATTTCCTTCGCGCTGGAGCTTTGGGGGAAGGAGATTGACCCGGTACATCAGATCACCTCCCGGAGGGCCAGCCCGATGGCCACGGCGTATGCCGGGTCGTAATCCACGCCCTCGGCCAGGAAAACCTGCGGGCGGCCGACCTCGACCGGCACCCCGAGCGCCTCCCGCAGGTGCTCTGTCAGGCCGTAAAGCTTGCTGGTGCCGCCGCTCAGGATGATCTTCTCCACCGTCACCTTCTCCTCCGCCGCCCAGAACTTCAGCGAGCGCCTTATCTCCCGGCCCACCTCGACCACGCCCCCGTGCCACAGGTCGGCCGCCCGGACGGCACCGGGCGCCGCGTCCGCTCCGCCCACTTTCATCTCCTCGGCGGCGGTGAATTCGATGCCGTATGCTTCCATGAGGAACCTGGTCACAGTGTCTCCACCCACCGGGAGCAGCCGCACGAAGCGGATTGCCCCGTCCCGCACCACCACCAGATGCGAGGTCGCGGCGCCGATGTCGGCGACGGCCACCGTCCCGGCGACCTCGCGGCCGAAAAGGCGCCAGAGCGCAAAGGCCTGCAGGTCGAGCGCCGTGACGGTGAGGCCGGCGCGAGAAAAAATGCTGTGGTAGCGGTACACCGTTGCCGCCGGGACGGCAAGGAGCAGTATGTTTTGCATCGTCCCCCCGCCGTTCGTACTCTCGCCCAGGCGCACGTGCCTGATGATCAGCTGATCGACGGGAACGGGCACAAACTTCTCCACCTCGAAGCGGGCCGCTGCCTCCAGTTCCCTTTCGCTCATCGCCGGCAGGCGAACGACGCGGCCGACCACCTTTTCCCCGCCGATGCAGGTGATCACCTGCCGCAGGCGGGGGTTGGCAAGCTCCTTAAGCGCCTGTACCAGCGCCTCCTCGTCGAACTGCTCGTTCCACACCCCCGGCGGGCTCGGGCAGCGCCGCAGGGCCACCACCTCCGGAGCGCCGTCAATCACCTTCACCTCGGCGACCTTGACGTCGCGCGCGCCGACGTCCACGCCGATGAAGTGGTTCCTCCGGGGCAGAAGCCTCCGGGCCAGCTCCTTGATCTTCAGGGACGCTTCCCGGGCCAGCAACTTCAATTCCTTCACCTGCTCCTCACCTGTACCTCACCTCGTCCCCACTTATTCCCAGGCGACGATCCGATACCCTACCGGCGTGCCCGGAGGCACGCTGGCCTGCGCCGCGTTGAGGTTGATTATGGCGTCGATTTCAATGTCTTGTTTGGCAGCAACCCAGTCAAATTTGAGCTCCGCCCCTATTCCAACGTTGCAATCAAACGTTCCCGCTGTCATTACAGCCAAGCGCCCGCCAGTCCCCATAGCCGCGTCATACGTTACATTCCCGGCCACTGCAAAAAGCCCAAAAGAGTTCTTAATACCCGATGTGTCAACACCAAAAAGACCCATAAATCCTTCATCCAGTTTGACGCTATCGGCGACAAGCGTAGTCGGTTGATCCGCTTTAACCGCAAGACTCAGGGAAGTATTAAAAAAAGTTACTCTAACACTTTTGCCGGGGTAGCGTTGCTGGTACCGAGTTATCATACGCTGGCGCCATCTGTTGTAGGCAGCGGTATAAGCGTCTGGATCGAGGGTAAGAGCACCTCCAACTACATACAACCCGTTGAGGGGCAGTTCCGCCCCATACACGTTTACGGTTACAAAAACATAATCGAGGAATACCACAATACTTTCGCTATACCGCCAGTGTATGCCTTTCCCCGAACCGAATTCGGGATCATCATCAAGAAACTGCGTTGCGTTTTCAAAGTATTGCCCTTTGCTTACCGCCTCATTCTTAACCCGGGCATACCACAGACTGTTCTTGTCAACTACTGGAAATTCTGGAATGGGAAAACCCGGAATTTCAGCACCGCAGTTTTCGTGAACAGTTACCTCGCCCGCTGGCCACCAGGACTGGATGATCACATCCTGGCCGGCCCATATTTCCCCGCTCCAGGTACTCGTGAAACCGGTAATCGTAACATTCCTTCCGGCCTTGATCTCTCCCTCTCCTCCAGCAACCAGACCGCTCAGGGTAACGTCGCCACCAGCGTAAAGGCCTCCCCGCCAGTCCTGGATAGACGATTCCAGCGTCAGGTTACCGCTTCGGGCCACGATTGATCCTTCGTAATCCGCGATGGCCGCCCTGACCTGAACGTTCGTATCCGATTTCAACCCCGGGCCGCCGTAGGAAAGAAAGGGGTCCGGCACCACTTTCACCTTCACCCGGATAGTCTTCCGCGCCCGCGTGCCGCCGCTCGCAGGGTAGTACGCCGAAGAGGTTATGGTGTAGAAAATGTCGTTGCCGGACGTTTCCTTGGTCACGGTCACCTCGTCAATCCTCCCGCCGGCGTAATCCTTATTCTTGTCGTCTATGCGGAACTCCTCGAAGTTCGGCGCCGGGTAGATGAGCCTCCGCCGCAAGTCCGCCAGGGCCATTTCGATGCCCGCCTCGGCGATGTAGTAGGCCTTCTTCTGCCATGTCTCCAGGGTCGCGTTTTTCCGCGCGGCGGTGCCCATGGCCACGGCTGCGCTGCCGATCATGAAGATGACCGTAGTCAAGATCAGCACAAGTACAAGAGCCTGTCCCCTCTGGTCGCGCAGCATGTGAACCCCCTCTATCCGTTCTCCCCGACCCGCAGGTGAACCTCGGTAGTTAACGAAACGGAACCGCTCTTTCCTCTCTCGCCGGTGACCGTTACCGCAACCATCCCGGCCGCAGCATCGTACTTAAAAAGCAAACCCGTGATGTTGCTGGCAATGGGAAGCCAGGCAGTGCCGTCTTTACCCTGAAACTTTTCTTCAATCTCCTTATCGAGGGCGTCGAGCCGGTAGCCGGTGCTCTCCCCGCTGAAAGAAAGGGTGAACTCGATGTGGGAACCTGCATCGGTGATGTTAACGCTGTCAGGTTTGGCCTGCCTTATTTTAGCGGCCATCCTTGCCATTGCAATCCGCAGGTTTTCCTGCACCTCGATCCTGTCATTCTCCCGCGCGTACTGCCGGTAGCCGCTCACGTACAGCAGGGAGGCAGCGGTAACGACAATGGCCATGATGGTCAGGGCCACGAGCGCCTCTATAAGGGTGAAGCCGAGGCTGTCACGCACCTCCCTCACCACCGACTCAGCCTTTCGCCGGTAAGGGCGACTTCTCGCGTGCGGCCGCCGGTTGTCGCATAACTTACGGTGACGGTGACCGTTCTCAGCTCACCGTCGGGTTGTGGTTCATCGTTGGCAGCGTGGGGTTGTCCAATCACCACTCGGTAGGCGTAGCCTGCGTCGGTGCCCTTGAAGATGGCGTATGTCGTGGTGTCGTCGGGCACCGTATCCCACGCGCGGTCCACCGTGGCCGTGCGCGTGGCGCCGTTATAATCCGTGATCTTCCGCACCTGCCCGGCGCCCGTCCCGCCGGTAAGGGCTACCGTCAGGTCGTTATAGTAGTCGTTCGCGTCGCTGGCCCCGGCCGCAAGCTGGATGGTGGTGGCCGTCCCGCCCCGCGCCGTCCCGAGCTGGTTTTCGGGAACGGCTTTAACCTGCTCGAGTATTTCCTGGGCCACGTTGGCCGCCGCCACGTCGTGGCGGGCCACCGCGGTGGACCTGCCCCCGGCCAGAAAAAGCCCCATCAGGGCCGCGCTCGTGAGGCCGAGGATCACCAGGGCCACCATCACCTCGATCAGGCTCATGCCGCGCTCTAAGCAGGACCTTTTCATTAAAGGCCGGGCGCCCAAATGAACCAAGCGAAACCCGGCAAAGTTTCGGCAATTGTTGATTCTCGGAGCGGAAGCCATACGGCCACCTTCCCGTTCACATCAAGCCCGGGTTAACTAAGACCGCAGAACACCGGCCAGGACGGCCGCTGACAGGGCAAAGAAGCAGAAGACCAGTACCACTTCGACCAAAGCAAGGCCCCCGTTTTCTCCCCTGTCGGCCACCCCTCCCCACCTCTTTACTACTTTGTCCTCTCCGATGTACCGCCTGTACCCTCAAACACTACGCGCTCAGTGTTATTACCATCTATAGCCTTCAAAGTAAATTTTGCTGGAGTAGTGCTACTAGCAGCGGTATACGTATACACATACTTTACTCCCCATGGATCCTTAGGAAGCTGCGTATTAGTCTCCTTCGGATCATCAGGAAGTCCGGCTTTTGTGATAGCATCAGATTCGCTAGCAGGATAATCACCCTCCTCCGCGTAATAAGCGTCCAGCGCTGCAGCCATAGGGGCCATCTCACCTGCAGCCTTCGACACCTTGGCCCTGTCGATGTAGCCCAAGTACACATAAATACCGCCGGCGATCAGCACGCCGATGATGATCAGGACGACCATCATCTCGATCATGGTGAAACCCTTCTGGTTGCGCAGGAATCTCAAAAGCATTACTCTTCCCCCCTGTTTTTCCTGAAGTGATGGCTGGTTGTCGCCCCGCTAAGGCGTTCCCGCAGGCATCCCTCCTCCCTGCATGACGCCGGCCAGGTTGAAGAGCGGCAGGTAAATGGAGAGGGCGATGAAGGCCACGATGGCGCCCACGCCGGCGATCAGGAGCGGTTCGACCAGGCCGGAGAGCCTGGCGATGGCGGCCTCCACCTCCTGCTCGTAAAAGGCAGCCAGCTTAACAAGAAGCTCGTCCAGGGCGCCGGACTCCTCCCCCACGGCCACCATGCTGGCGGCCATGGGCGGGAAGACGGTGCTCTGCGCCAGAACCGGAGCCACCCTTTCCCCTTCCCGGATGCTTTCCCGGGCGCGGGCGATCTCCTCCGCGGCCGTGGCATTACCGATCACCTTCTCGAGCGTCTCCAGCGCCTGCACCAGCGGCACCCCGCTCTGGAGAAGGGTGGCCAGCGTACGCGCAAATCTGGCGACCACCGCCTTGCGGGCCAGCGGCCCCGCGACGGGGAGGTGCAGGAGGGTCCGGTCCGCCAGCCTTCTTCCCCTCTCCGTGGCGGCGGCGCGCCGCAGGGCGAGGGCGAGGGCAGCCGCGGCCGGCAGCAGGACGTACCAGTACCGGGACAGAAAGGCGCTCACGCCTATCAGGACGCGCGTCGGCAGGGGCAGCGCCGCCCCCATCTGGGTGAAAATGTCGACGAAGACGGGGACGACCAGCACCAGCAGGGCGATCACGGCCAGAAACGACATGCCCGCCACGAGCAGCGGATAGGTCATCGCCGACCTGATCTTCTGGCGCAGCTCGTGCTCCTTCTCGAAGTGGACGGCGAGGCGGGCGAGCGCCTGGTCGACGGTGCCGCTGACCTCGGCAGCCGCCAGCATGTTGATCAGGAGCTCCGGCAAATGCTCCTTGTGGCTGCGGAACGCCTCGCTGAGCGCTTTTCCCTTCTCGATGCCGGCGGCGGCATCACGGGCGATCTCCCGCAGCTTCCTGCTCTCGGTCTGCCCGGCAAGGACGCGCAGGCACTGCAGCAGGGGAATGCCCGCCTCGCTCATGGCGGCGAACTGCCGGCAGAAAACGGCGAGATCTCTTACTCTGACTTTCAGGTTCAGAAGCCGGTAAAGGTCGAGTTGAAGAGGGAGCGCCGGGCGGATGGCCACCACGAAGAGGTTTTTCTCGCGCAGCGAGGCGATGGCCGCGGCCTGGTTATCTGCCTCCACCCGGCCGGTCACTATGCGGCCCGCGAGATTTCGCGCCCGGTAAATAAAGGTCTTTGCCATTTTAACCACCATGCCCCTTAGCACCGCTTCCGGGTCGTGCGCCCAATGCAGGACCTCTTCCCTGCCGATGATGCCTCTCTGGCAGAGCGTTGCGTGGATTCCGATACCCCAATTCCGGCAGCACAGGAAATAATTTCGACTATCAGCTTTATTTTTCCTCTCTGTACGCGACGCGCATGATTTCTTTTATCGTGGTGACGCCTGCAAGCGCCTTCTGAATGCCGTCCTCCTTGAGGGAGACCATTCCCTCGCGGAGTGCCGCGCGGCGCAGCTCTTCCGTCGCCGCCCGCCGCAGGATCAGGTTCTGCAACGTCGTCGACACGGTGAGCACTTCGTGGATGGCGAGCCGCCCCCGGTAACCCGTCTGGCCGCACTGTCTGCACCCCTTCCCGGCGTACAGGGTGTGCTGCGCGTCTTTCAGCCCGGCGAAGGCTGCTTCCGCATCGTCAGGCGCGTAAGGCTGCCGGCAGTGCGGGCAGACGCGGCGCACCAGGCGCTGTGCGATCACCCCCAGCACCGAGGAGGCCACCATGAACGGCTCCACCCCCATGTCGATGAGGCGCGTCAGGGCGCCGGGGGCGTCGTTAGTGTGCAGGGTGCTGAGCACCAGGTGCCCGGTGGTGGCGGCGCGCACAGCGATTTCGGCGGTTTCCAGGTCGCGTATCTCGCCGATCATCACCACGTCCGGGTCCTGGCGCACGATGGAGCGCAGGTAGGTGGCAAAGGTGGCCCCGGCCTTGACGTTCACCTGAACCTGGTTCACGCCCTCAAGCATGTACTCCACGGGGTCCTCCACGGTGACGATGTTCCTCTCCACGCTGTTGATGATCCTGAGCGCCGTGTAAAGGGTAGTCGTCTTGCCGCTGCCGGTGGGGCCGGTAACCAGCACCATGCCGTAGGCGCTCCGCAAAAAACGCGTGAAGAGATCGAGGTTGTGCGGGGAAAATCCGAGGTTCTCCAGGGTGAGGTTTTTGACGGCCTCCTTGTCCAGGATCCGGATGGCCACCTTCTCCCCGAAGATGGTAGGCAGGGTGGAAACGCGCAGATCCAGGTCGCGCCGCGGCAGCTTCAGGGGAATGCGCCCATCCTGCGGGAGGCGCCGCTCGGCGATGTCCATGCCGGCCATCACCTTAATGCGGGAGACGATGCCGTGGCTCATCCGGCGCGGCAGCCGGATCACCTCCCGCAGCATGCCGTCGACACGGTACCGGACCCTGATGTCCTTCTCCTGGGGCTCGATGTGGATGTCGCTGGCCTCCTCGTCCAGAGCCCGCATGATCAGCGAGTTGACCAGCCGGATGATCGGCGCCTCGTCGACGACCGGCTCCACCACTTCCGCGTCCGCCGCCTCCGGCTCGCCGCCCAGTTCCTTGAGCGCCTTCTCGACCTCGGGAAGGCCAAAATGTTTCTCGATGAGGAGGTTAATCTCTTTCTCGCTGACCGGTACGGGCTCGATGTCCAGCCCGGTAATCAGGCGCAGGTTGTCGATGGCCACGACGTTGGAGGGATTCGCCATGGCCACGTGCAGACGGTTGCCCTTTTTTCCGATGGGAAATAACCTGTACTCGCGGATGAGCTGTTCCGGAACGAGCTTCACTATCTCAGGTTCTACATATCCCCAAGACACTTCCCAGGAAGGGCGCTCCCCGGCTTCGAGCACCCGGTTGAGCTGTTCCTCGCTCAGCATGCCCAGCCTGATCAGTACCTGGCCCAGCAGCTCGCCGGTGCGCATCTGCTCACGTAATGCCTTTCCAAGCTGCTCTCTGGTAATCAGGCCCGCCTGCACGAGCCGTTCGCCGAGCAGCTGCCTCCTTGCTGCAGCCATGTTTCCCCTCCTGATACAGGAAACATTCGCTATTTTAGGGCATAAATCCTGCAAAACCCCAAGACACTTCCCAGGAAGGGCGCTCCCCGGCTTCGAGCACCCGGTTGAGCTGTTCCTCGCTCAGCATGCCCAGCCTGATCAGTACCTGGCCCAGCAGCTCGCCGGTGCGCATCTGCTCACGTAATGCCTTTCCAAGCTGCTCTCTGGTAATCAGGCCCGCCTGCACGAGCCGTTCGCCGAGCAGCTGCCTCCTTGCTGCAGCCATGTTTCCCCTCCTGATACAGGAAACATTCGCTATTTTAGGGCATAAATCCTGCAAAATTAAGGAGAAATTCAGCGAAATAGTTGCAACAACCGTCGAGCCGCCGTTTTCCAAACGACACGCACATTCCCGGCCTGGCCAAGCAGCTGCGAAGGAGGCTTTACAACAGCATCTTGCTGCAACAGTCTAGATAAAGCCTGCGGTGCATTCCTAGAGACATCCAGATCCCCCTCCCTCTAAACCCTTTCTTTCAGCTCCACCTGCCCTGCCACGACAACTCTTTTTTTCTCCTTTTTCGCCCTTGTCGAAGCCAGGCTCGCCATGTTGAGCAGGTCGCGGAAGCTCGCACCGCGCCCCC
>NZ_JABUEX010000061.1:0-11630 GCF_013314835.1 Syntrophothermus sp. | reverse complement strand
GCGTCAAAAACCCTGCTCAGCACTTTGGCTATTTCTGTTTTCCCCACGCCCGGGGCGCCTTCCACCAGCAGCGGCTTGTTGAGCTTTAAAGCCAGGAAAACGGTCACAGCCAGGTTCTTCTCGCAAATATACCCCTGCTCTTCAAAGGCCCGGTGCAGCCCGTCAACCGTCAAACCGTCCAGGTTCATCCCGAAGATCCTCCCTCACTGCCCTGAAACCGCCTTCAGCCGGCCCCGCTTAGAAAACTCTTACTGAAAAGGCGGTTTTAAAGCGGTTCATACTTGATTTTCACGTCCAGTATATACACGGGCTTATTCTTTTTCAAGAAGATTGGTTACCAAAATCACATTTTTTGAAAATGCCGGCAGAAAAGAGGCAGACTTTCCCTGACTGCTGCCCTATTAGCAGTTGTAAATATGGAAAAAGGGATAACCGCACAACAGGGTTATCCCTTTCCTAAAGTAATGTGCTTTCTTTCACCAATCTGACTTTTGCAAACCGTGCCGGAATAAGTTATGTTACTTAGCCCCTAAGCTGTCGAGAAGACGCACAACCATCGCCGCCGCCTCAGCGCGGGTTATATTTATTCCCGCCCTGAAAGTGCCGTCAGGGTAACCGCTAACAATTCTTTTCGCTGTCGCTTTAGCAACGCTTTCTTTTGCCCAGTCAGGAATTGCCGCGGTATCTGTAAACCTTAGCTCTGCCGGGGCAATGGGACCTACCTTCTTCTCCAATACCCTGACCACCAACGCTGCCATCTCTGCCCTGGTAACCTGACGTGAGGCTTCGAAGGCCATACTCCCATCCGGCAGCGGGTACCCCTTGACAATGCCCTCCTTCACTGCCGCCGCAACAGCACCCTTTGCCCAGGCCGGTATGGCGGCGCTGTCCTTGAAGGGGAGCTCGCTTTCATTCCCCGGCTTCAGCCCAAGCACTCTGACCATAATTGTCGCCACCTCCGCCCGGGTAATCTGTCGGTCGGGCCCGAAGGTGCCGTCGGGATAGCCGGAGATAATGCCGGTATCAACCAGCCTGCCAACCGCCTCTGCAGCCCAGTGTCCCTGCATGTCTTTAAAGCTGGCAGCAGGCTGCCCGGACTGCTTTGCAGCGGTGGTGAAAGTAAAGGTGTAGTCGCCGGATAAGCCGTAGCCGTCGCTGTCCTTAACCGCCCTAGCAGGGATGACCACGGTGTAGGCCATGCCGAAGGCCAGCGCCCCTTTGGGCTTGATGTAGAGGGCACTCCCTTCGATGCGGGTGCTCACTTCCACCGCCTTGCCGGAGGCATCCTTTAAAACGATGCTGGCAAAGCTGTCGCTCGCGGAGACGCTCTCGCTAAACGTCACCTTAATCTCCTTGTCCACGGGCACTCCAGCGTCCTTGTCAGCGGGGTCTGTGGTAGAAACGTATGGCCTCACCTCTCCGCCGCCTCCACCGCCGCCTCCACCGCCGCCTCCACCGCCGCCTCCGGAAGCAGTTACGGTGTAGGCAAAGCTAACCTCATCGCTGGTAAGGGCGTCCTTTACGGCCACGGCCCGGATGGTATTACTTGAGGTCAGCGTTACGGGCGCTGTGTAGGCGGTCTGCGGAGCGGCATTCAGCCCATAAAGGATGGTGGCGCCAGAACCCGCAGTCAGGCTCACCTGCACGCTACCGGTGTAGCTGCCCGGAGCCGGACTGGCCGTCGGAGGTGCAGGAGCATTGGCGGTAGTGAAGATGCTGAAGGAGCTGAGGCTTAACTCCATGTACCCATCTCTTGCGGTGCCGCCGAGGTTTACCCAGCGGTCACCCACCAGCTTGAACACCCGCACCCGTTCGCCAGCCACAGCAGGCAGGCGCAGGATCACCGGCTGGGAAAGGGACACGTTCTCGATCTTGATTTCAAAGACTTGACCGACCGCATTGGCCCCGGGAAGCCCCGCTTTGTCAACAGGCTTGAAGGTGATTGAGGCCGCGCCGCTGAAAGCCCCCTGCGGGATCTCCATCTGGGCATTGTCCTGATTCAGCACCACGCTGGAGACACCCTGCGGAATGGTGAAGTTGTCTAGCTTTCCGTCACCAGGAACGTTTATCTCTTCCTTCGATCCCTCCTGGGCAGCGGTGGTGAAGCTGAAAGTATATTGCTGTGCCAGTGTATTTCCGGCCAGGTCCTTCACCGCTCCGGCGGGAATGGTTACGGTGTACTTGGTATTGTAGGCGAGGCTGGCGTTCGGCCTGATGCTCAGCACCTTGCCGGCGATGCTCTTATTCACGGCGACGGCATTACCGGCTGCATCCTTAACTGAGATGCTGTCGTAAGTCTGGCCTGCCTGTACCTCCTCGCTTAAAGTGACGGCGATCGCCTTGCCCACCGCTACCCCGGTGGCTCCGTTAGCCGGATCGGTTGATGACACGGTAGGCGGTGTGGTATCTGGTGCCGCCAGAGTGGTGAAGCTGAAGGTATATTGCTGAGCCAATACGTTTCCGGCCAGGTCCTGCACCGCTCCGGCCGGGATGGTTAAGGTGTACTTGGTATTGTAGGCGAGGTCGGCATCAGGCTTGATACTGAGGACCGTTCCAGAAATACTGACGCCCACAGCAACTTTGCTGCCGGATGCACTCTTAAGAGTAATGCCACTAAAAGCCGTTCCTTCCTGTATATTCTCACTGAAGTTGACGGCAATAGCCTTCCCTACCGCCACACCGGTGGCTCCGTCAGCCGGATCGGTTGATGACACAACCGGCGGGGTGGTGTCCTGCTGGTTCACCGTCAGGTCAACCACTTCATAACCCTGATTCTGAGGACCAAATATATCGGTTTCATTTGCTTGAACACCGTTAACCTCAAAGACTACAGTCTTTCCTGTATCGGCTGAAGTTCCTTTCACGACGAGTTTCTCTGCAAGGGGATCGCCGGGCCCGCCGTACTCACCGGCTTTTTTCACATCGATCCAGCCGCGTTCAACTCCGTCGATCTTCGCCACAATTACCGTGCCTACCGGTGCCGGCTGGCCGTTGATCGTGACCGTACCGCAGTAGGCCGCTGGAATATCTGGTGTCTCATTCTGGGCGAAGGCGAAGCCGGGCAGCAGCAAGGTCAGCAAAAAGGCTGCTGCCAGCAAAACCGACGTGCAACGCATCTTCTTCCTCAAGAAAGCATCCCTCCTTAATTTTCACCTGCTGGTTGTTTAAAGGGCCGCGCCGGTAAGCGCGGCCCTTTGTAAATCAGGATGTCAACTTAGTATGGATACGTGGCGACGGTTACCGGGGTGGTGCTGGAACCCGCCAGGTTGCTTGCCTGGTCCATGTAAATCCAGTAGCCGGTGTGAACATCTACATCTGTGGAATCCGAGTTGATCGGCGTTACCGCCCACGGATCCGAATTAACAGCCGGGTTTACCGCGACGCTCCACTTGCCTCTGAGAGAGTAGAGGGCATTATCTAGTACATCGCTCTGGGTAAAGCCGACCAGGTTCCACCCGTCGGTGAGACTCTTCACCGGTGGATTATTGGGCGCAACGTCTGGTTTGACTACCGCCAGCGTCGTGTTCTTCAGGTTGACGTAGACTGCTTCCAGAGGCTCGATCGTGTTGTTTTCCTCGGTTACCTGCACCCACTGCTGGGATGCGGCGTCGTACTTCCAGGCGATATTGACGTCGTCCAGTTTGATCATATCGCCCAGCAACTCCTGGCCTCCGGCTATCCGCACCGGCACGGAGAAGGTCGCCCAACCGTTCGGGCCGGGGGTGAGCTGCACATAGGCGAGCACCGGGTAGCCCTGTCCGTTGTTGTCGGCGATCACGCCGGCGGATTCATTGCCTGAAATATCGACAGCCGCTACTTTAAACTGGACGCAGTCCTTGCCGACGACCAGATTATCCGGAACAACTACCGCAAAATCATTACTATTATTTTGAGCCACCAATGTCCATGCGTCGCTCCCGTATACTGCCGCATATACCGCTACGCCAGCAAAATCCGCATCGGCCGGCGGCGTGAAGGACAGCTCATACCTTCCCACTCCCGGAAGCGGTGTTACCGCCAGATCGGCCACCTCTCCCGGCGGCGTGGTGTCTACACCCGGTGCCGGTTGCACAGTCAGTTTTGCGGAACCCTCCAGCCCGGTGGTCGTGGCCGTGATGGTCACTTCACCAGTTGTGCTGTCTTTGTAGTAAGCAGTGGCGGAACTATTGCCGGCCGTGATGGTAACCTGCGTGATCTGCTTGCCGGTACCATCCTCGAACCTGCCGGTAGTTGAAGAGGAGCTAAGCACCAGCGTCAGTGGAGTTGGCTGGGTAACCGGGTTGCCGAACTGATCCACCACTTTAAATTTGATAGCAGCTCGCTCGTTCACCACCACTGAGCTGTCCGCTTCAACGGCGATCTTCGCAGGCTCGGCAGGAACAACGGTGATAGTGTTCTCCGCAGGATCGAGGCCAGGAGCACTCGCGTTTATCGCCTGTTCTCCGGCAGCCGTATCGTAGTAATAGACCGTAGCCTCACTCTCGTCCTGCTTGATGGTCACTGTGCTAATCTCTGTTCCATTTTGAGCCTTGTCGTAGAACTTCCCGGTCTGAGACTGGGCCGAGAGTGTCACGATGAGGTCGGCGCTCTGGGCGACCGGGTTGCCATACTGATCGGTCACCTTCACCGTCACAGCACCGGTCGTGCCTGCGGTGATGGGCCCTGCGGTGATGCTCAGACCGTTCTGTACCTGGCCGGCCGGGCGCACGGTGACGGACTTGGTGCCCTGAACATCAAACCCGGATGTTCCTTCTACTGCAACATCAGCGGTGGCCGTAACCGTGTTTGCCCCAACGCTCGTGGGCCGGTAGTAGACGGTGGCCTCGCTCTCGCCCGCGGCGATGGTCACACTCGTAATTGCGGCCCCGCCGACGAGGCTGGTGTAGAACTCGCCGCCCCTGCCGTCCGTCAGGCTCACGGTCGTCTCCGCGGCCACGGCGTACGGGGTGCCGTACTGGTCCAACAGCTTGATGGTCAAGGGCAGGCGCAGGTTGACCTCGACGGAGTCATCGCCGGCGATTTCAAAACTCTCCGGGCGCGGGCCCATGAGCGTCACGGTTGCGCTGCCTGTGACGGTACCGCTGGCGTTGGCGCTAATTGTAACGCTCTTCTGCACGCCGTCCTCGGGCCGAAGCTTGTCGTAGTAGTAGACGATCACGCTGGAGGCATCGGCAGGGATAGCTGCCGTTGTAATATCGGTGTCGCTTGTGGCGGTAGCGTAGAACTTGCCATTGCCAGTTGTAGAATCGGAGCTTAGGCTCACAGTGAGGTCATTCGCCTGCGGCACCGGGTTGCCGTACTGGTCTTGCGCCTCGATGGTTACTGCCGTGCACTGGTCGGAGTTGATCTCCACAAGGTCTTGAGTGGCCGAATAGGCGTCAGCCACGCTTACCACAAAGTGGTCATTAGCGCCGGGCACGATCTTGAACACCGCCGAAGTTGCAAGCGCCGGGTCGGCAATGGTGGCAGTGATGGTCACCTTGTCCGAAGCCTTGGTATCACTGAAGGTGAAAGTGAGCTCACTTTGCCCCTGCGTAATCGTGCCGGTGGCCTTAAGGTTGTCATTTGGATCTGTAGTAACACCTGTTCCGCCCCACGTTACTGTGTCGGCGTTGGCGCCAGAAGCGGTCAGGGTCACGACGACACCATCAGTTCCGGCGGCAACAGGGTTGCCGTAGGCGTCCTGCAGCTGCACGGTGAAGCTGCCTGCTTCACCGGCGGTTATCTGGTTCTGGGCAGGAACCGCAGTGAACGCGATTTTGGCTAAGTCGCCGGACGCTCCAAAGTTTATCAAGACATCACTCGGATCTGTCAGATTCTTGTCATTATCTACTGTGATGGTTACGCTCTCCGCCTCCGTGTCCTTCAGGTAGGCGGTGCCGCTCGTGTTGCCTTTGGAGATAACGAGATTATTACCCGTTAACGCCTGGGTAGCAGCGGAGTCGGAGTAGAGCTTGGCGGAACCAGTTTGTGTACCACCTGTCTCTGTAGGAGTTAGTGTTACCGTAAGGTCGCTGTCCATCGTGGTCGGGTTACCGTACTCGTCCTGGATGGTTACCGTCAGGGGCACGACCTGGTTCGCCACGGCGCTGCTGGGCGCATCCAGGGCGATCTTATTTGCTACATTCGCCACGATGGTGACAGACGTGGTGCCGGCCGTGTCGTTGGTGGTGCGGACGGCGATGGGGTAGCTCTTGGCTTCCGTGGGGTTCGTTATGTCGGAAATTAAAACCTTAATCGCGCCGTTTGCCCTCACCGTTAGATCTGCCGGTACCCCGATTTTAACGGCCGTCCCTGGCGTACCGAGAACGTTAACGTAGGATGGAGTATAGTCCTTTTGCTCGTAAACTATCTTTACAACAGTGGTTTGTGAAACGTTGTAGCCCGTGGCGAAGGTGACGGTAATCTCGTCCCCGCCTCCGAGCCCGCTGGGCACGGTGAAGCTGACGTCGTACGCGGCAGTAACGCCGGCTTTATTGTCGGTCGCCGTAGCGCTGACGCCGGCAACCGAAGCCGCCATCGCCGGCACCGCCAGCATAAGGGATACCAGCAGAACGACGAGCGCCAGCACTGCCAGCCCCTTGCTCCTCAGCCTTTTGCTAAATATTCCCATCGAACAACCTCACCTCTTGTTAACGAAAAATTTTGTAATTCTTGACATACTAATCCCCCTTGAAATTCCGCAGGTGCCTCCTACATCCAAATGCCTGCTCGCCGCTCGCCCCATTACCACCTCCTTTAACCGTTTTTGCTCCCCACTCACTCTGAATAGACCAATCAACTGCTTAGCCAAACTGCTATAGAAAGCACAAAAGTATAAAAATGCGCAACTTGGGGTATAAGTTTTTTATATCACTTATAAAAAATACAAATAAAAAATACAAAAAGCCTTTCCCCCCCCATTATGCGGGAGGCGCGCCATTTTTTCTCTGTCCTATGCCCTTTCTTTAGATTTGTTGGCTAATTGAAAATCATCTGAGAAAAGGCCTTCAACGCTTTCGTTCAGTACATGGGCAATACGGAGCGCGGTGACCAGGGAAGGATATTTGTACCCTTTTTCAATGTTTGTATAAGAGGCTCGGCTTAACCCCACCTGGCGCGCCAGTTCAGCCTGGGTCAGGCCGTTTTGCAGCCGCGCTTTTCTTAAAGCTGTGCGCACCTTGCTTCAACTCCATGCTCTTTGCCCAATTCTGACAATTTTAAACTTATGATTACATTAAAACTTTTTAATGTTCCTTCTAGGAACAATATTACGTTTTCTTTTAGAAACTTGTCAAGACCTAAAAAAGAAGATAATGTGTCTAGTAGAAACAGTAGGGGGTGAAAACGTTGAAACAATTTGGCAATTCATTGAAGCAATTGCGGCATAAAATGGGTCTTCGACAAAACGATATGGCAAAAATACTGGGAGTGGAACGTTCCACCCTCGCAAACTGGGAGCGCGGCGCAAAGCTGCCAAGCCTCGAAACTCTGATGAAGCTGCGGGAGACCTTCGGCGTTTCGCTAGACGAACTGGTAGGGATAGAGCGTTCCATAACATTTTCAGCTCCTGTCTGCCACTATCCCTTATCCGCTGACCCTGTGGTGAAATTACTAGCTAAACAGACGGGCGTTCCAGCCAAAGCTATTGCCGCTTTTATCACAGCATTTAGGGTCGTAGAAAATAACTGTGAAAATCACCATGAAAAATAAAAATTTAATATTTTAATCATGAATGGGGGATGGAAGGAAATTCGTGAGAGAATAATAGAGGCTAAAAAATAAAAAATATAATAAATTAAGAATTAAATTGTCACAGATTAACCTCTGAGAATAAATAACAGCCTTATTGTTAATTTAAAACGTTTTTGTAAGCCCCAGAGGTCAACCTTTAATCAAAGTGACGCTAAATGGCCCTTCCAAAAATCTGCTTGAGCAGGCGGGCCATGTTCCTGCCGAGAGTCTTAAAAGTCTCCACTCCCTCCTGGTCCTTCAGCACGTCCCCGGGCCCCATGCCGATGCCCACGTTCCAGTAGCTGGAACATGGGATAACCATCTGGGATATGCCGAAGAAGAAGTTCACCGCGGAGTAGGCAAAGGTGGCCCCGGCACGGCGCACCGAAATGACCGCCGCCCCGGCCTTGCCCCGGAGCATGTCGCCGTTGGCCTTGGCAACCATACCGCACCGGTCTATGAAGGCCTTAACCTCGGTGGAAACATTGCTGAAATACACCGGCGAGCCGATCAGAATGCCGTTGGCGGCCAGCGCCTTTTCAATAAAAAAGTTCATTTCGTCATCCTTCTGGGCGCAACGCCCGTCCCTGGTCTCATAGCACTTAAAACAGGCCCTGCACCCTGCCAGCCTTTTTCCGCCCAACTGGACTATTTCCCCCTCGATGCCCTCTTCGCCCAGAACCTCCAGCACCGTCTTGAGCGAATGAAAAGTGTTACCCTGCGGGCGGGGACTGCCGTTGAAAGCAACAACTTTAATGGACATTCCTGTAAACCCCCTTGTCTGTAAAAATTTCCCTGCCTCAAAAAAGTGTTAACAATAAAAATAAGGTTTATGGCAACCTCTAGCAAAAATTATATTTTCAAAAAGGGAAAACCGCAAGATGAGCAGGCTTTATCACTTCCAGTGAGGATTCGTAAAAGAAACTTAATCCGTCCTTATTCCCGAACACAGCAAACGAATGAATCTGGATTTCACTGTATCATTTACCGAAGAGGCGGGTTCCACTTTCAACTGCTCGATTTTCGGCCCACTCTCAGGGCTCCATTCAACAATGTTTAAAATGTGCATCGATCTGCCTTCGGGTGGAATAAGGAAGTCGATAATGCGGTGGGTAAGATCCTCATGGTGGCTGACAATAAAAAGCTGGCGTCGGGAAGGTGAGTCTTCAAAACCAGAACCGTAAGCAACCTGCCGCAACAGGGCCGCAATGCGGGGCAACTGGGCCATGTCCAGGGCTGTTGTAACATCGTCCAGGGCAATGATCTTATAAGGAATTAAATGAGAAAGAGCAAAGTTCAGGCTTATGAGCAAAGATAAGCCCAGTTGCGATTTTTGCCCGGTAGAAAGAGCACCGAGCGGCCGTCCGTCATCTGTTGAAACATTCCACGTGTTTACCTGAGCTCTTCCCCTTCTCCTGCTTACAGATTCAAACCTGATGGGGATAAGACCTTTAACCGTGCGGAATGAAGCATGAACCTGGTTTACAAGCCCGGCAAGCTGATCTTTTTCTTTTTCCGGTAAATCCAGAATTTTTTCAATAATAGATGTACGCTTGTTTGATTCCGCTCTTAAAGCCTCGCGAACGGCGTCCAGACTTACCCTGGCATCATCATAGCCCCGGGTTTTGCGCAGGGTTTCCTCGCGCTGCCTTTCACTTCTTTCCACCTCAAGCCATTTTAAAACAGCCTCGCGAACTGAAGCAAGAATTTTCTCCGGCTCGTCCGAAAGGGTATTCTGTTCTGAATCCCCGCCTTCCAAAAAAGCCACAAGTGAATCCCTGGAAATCAACCCCCCGTTCTTTTGCCTAACATCCTCAAGGGTTGATTGTATTTCAACTGAACCGGCAGCCAGACCGTGAATTTTTTTGATAATGTCAAGAGAATTGGATTTTGTTTTATAAAGTTGCTCCTTTTCTGAAGTAAAATCCCTCGTCTGAACGCGTCTGGCCCTAATTTTTTCCTGCCATCCGGCAAGGTGCTCGTCCAGTCCTTTTCCTCCCGCGTAAAACAATTTCAATGCATGCTCCAGCCACTGTAAAATACCGGGCGGCGGTTCAAGGCCCTTCAAATCATCAACCGGGGGATTCAACCACTCCCGGCCGCATTCTTTTATTGCCACAAGGACTTCAAGCAACCCTGGCCCACGCGGGTTTTGAAAGTGACGCTCCAGACCTTCCAGCACTCTTAATTCTTGGTTCAGGGAATCAATCTCTTTTTTATATTCATTAAGCTTCTGCTCTTCCTGTTCAAGGATTTCTTCTTCCGGAATTACAGTTTGCTCTGGGAGAGCATTGACCAGCATCAGCAGTTTTTTCTTGTTTTCTAATTTTGAGGCCATGCTCAACCGTACATTTTGAAGGAGCATTTCAAGGCGCTGGAGAGAATACTGGGGTTCTGTGTTTTCTGGGAGAGGCTCAATGTTCTCGGCGGGAAACGCCGCCAATAATTCATTTGCCAGGTTGCGAAGCTCCCCCTGCCAACCGGAGCGCAAGTTCCCGCTCCGTATAACGAACAACCAGCCCTCAGACCTTTGCGGGAAATTTATGCCTATGGAATTAACAATGGAAGATAGTTTTGCCCATGCCTCTGAAAATTTTTTTACCGCCTGAGATCGCCGGTTTTTAATATCCTCCTCACTCGAGATGCCTTGGAAAATAAACAAGTTTTTTTCCTTACCTATTATATCCTTTAAAGCTTTTTCAATTGCTTTTCCAGCCTCTCTAACCTCTTCCGGCGGGAGGGCAAGGAAATCCCGCAGTGTCACCTCCGCTTCGTCCTCATCAAAAAGACGGTTGAGAAGATCCTGGTAATAAAAACCGTAGCGCGCCATGATTTCTCCTGGTATATCTGGCGGCCAGGCAAACCCGGTAATTTCGGGCACCGCACCATCTTCATTTTTAATTTTCACTACGACTGGACCGCTATGCTTCCCGCTATCATTAAAATTAACATCTGCTTTTATCAATGCGTATTCCCTTTTTTGCCCATCTTCGAATGTTGTTACTAACGGCCGCCTATCTGGATAACAATACCCCGTTAAAAGAAGGCACAGGGCGTCAATTATGCTCGTTTTTCCGAAACCGTTCGGCCCAGTGATGAGAACCACGTCAGCGTCAGTGTTCAAATTACTTTTCGACCACGTTGTTCCCTGAGAATTCTTCACCCAAAATGACGGTATCCCGCGAAAATTCTCCGCCCACAACGACTTGACCCTGTAAATTATTTTGTTTTCCACTGTAGGCTGATTAGTTAGCCCGCCGGTTTCACCGGAAAACAGCTTTCCTGCCTGTTCCAGCACTGCACTCACTCCCCTGTCAACAATCTTTCAACATCCTGCAAACGGTTTTCAAGCCATAACATTACAGCTTGCTCAACGGGTTTCTTTTCGCTCAAAGCCGCCATAACAGTATCTAGAAGGCTTTCCCGCTCCTGCGACAGCTTCTCCGCCCTGCGCTCCTCCTGCAATTTGCCCAGGAACTGTTCGGTGGTAAGGCGCTCCAGGGGTTTAACGTCAGACCAAACCGTGAATAAACTCGACAGAAGCCTTCTAATCAATTTTAACGATTCATCCCTGTTTGTTGCCCTTAACAGGGAAAAATCGCCGCGGTGCCAGTCCTGATCGGCAGCCAATCGATCTACAAAATTAGCAAGGCTTTTCTGGCTTTCGGGTATTTCTATCAAGCCTAATACCGGCAAAACCAGGCCGCTCTGTTCAGCATGCCCGCTTATCATTCGCAAAAGGCCCCCTAAAGCCTGCCTTGTATTTTCTAACCAATCTTCCTCACTTATGGAGCATTCCTGTAATCAAATTAAATGACCTTTGAAAACAAAGGTACCTCCGGTTAGAATACAGGGTGTAGAGCTTCTCGAGAGTTTTACCCCTAATTAATAAGACTAACCAAGGAGGTACCTAGAAT
>NZ_JABUEX010000060.1:0-11852 GCF_013314835.1 Syntrophothermus sp. | reverse complement strand
TTTGCCGCCGGCTTCCTTCAGATTCCACCTCGCGATGGACACCCTTGCCTTAGGCTAATGGCTACTGCTACCTTCGCCGCTCGGGACTTCCACCCTATAGCCAGCGCCCATGCCGGGCGCACATAAACAGCGAAACAGGCGTTACTGCCTGTTTCCTCTCATTTCATTCTTATGTAGATAAATTAGGCATCGACCAATCCCAAGCTTATTTCCAAGGCGTGATTCACTTTGGCCATGGTCTCTTCATCCAAAAAGGCAATCCGTTGTTTGAGCCTGGTCTTGTCGATAGTGCGTATCTGTTCTCCAAGTATGACCGAATCTTTGTCCAGACCGTATTTTGCGGCCCGAAGTTCCACATGCGTAGGCAGCTTGGCCTTGTTTATCTGCGATGTAATAGCTAACACGATGGTGGTAGGACTATACTGATTACCTATATCGTTCTGAACTACGAGAACCGGTCTGATCCCTCCTTGCTCTGAGCCGACGACCGGGTTGAGTTGGGCAAAATAGACTTCACCACGCTTTATTGTCAAACCCATCACTCCGTTATTAACCTTTCTAAACATTGTATCAGGGCCTCGTAATCAGCCGAGGAACACTCACAAGCGAGGGTCAGGTTTATATCGGCCATCTCCATGTATCCTTTTTTCATCTGCTCGTTAATAAGTCTTTTCCTGCGCTCCCCCAGGTACATCCTGAGGGCTTCGCGGATAATCTCGCTTCGGTTTTTGCTCTCGGCAACGTAGATGTCCTCCAGCTCCAGTAATAGGTTTTCCGGTACGGTGATCATTATCCTTCTCGAGGCCGACAAACCGAGCACCCCCTAAGGCTGATACGCGCACTATGAGTGATATTAATTATTATACCGGTCGCCAGTTAAGGTCGCAAATCCAATAATTACAACTTACTCCGCCTGTAAATGCGGGGTATGCGCGGCCCTAACATACACACGATTTCGTAGTTGATAGTTCCGATGAGGGAGGCCAGCTCATCGGCAGTAACACCGTCTTCCGGCCGTCCAAATAAGATAACTTCATCCCCTTCTCTGACCCCCTCGACCTCGGAAACGTCAAACATGCACTGATCCATGCATATTCTCCCTATACCGCAAACCCGCTTTCCCCTTACCACCGCGTGTACCTTGCCGGAAAGTAACCGACTATACCCATCAGCATAACCGATAGGAACCGTAGCCACCTTCGTGGTACGGGTTGTAATGTAAGTACACCCGTAGCTAACGGCATGGCCTGGAGGCAGGTCTTTTAGCATCACAATCCGGCTGAGAAGCCGCATAGCCGGGATGAGGTTTAAGCATCGGTTCGCCACTTCATCCGAAGGCCACAGCCCGTAAACGCTTATGCCCGGTCTCACCAAGTCGAGATGCGCTGATGGTAAATCGATTAAAGCCGCGCTGTTGGCCGCGTGTTTTAAAGGAATTTTAACCCCTTTTTGTTCGAGTTCACCCACAAAGTCCAGAAAACGCCGGAGCTGCCATTCGGTATAGCTCTTGTCAGCGGCGTCGGCTGCGGCAAAATGGGTAAAAATCCCTTCTACCTCTAGTCCCGGCAGGCGAAGAAATTCCTCGATGTCCGCCAATGCTCTTTCATCTGGATAAAATCCCAGCCGTCCCATGCCGGTGTCGATCTTGATGTGAATGTACCCGGGCTTCTGCAGCTTGCAGGCAGCTCGGGAAACGGCTTCGGCCAGACGCCGGTCAAAACAGGTAAGCCGCACCCCCTGTTTAACCGCCTCTTGGGCCCCTTCCTCGGAGGTAGCGCCCAGCACCAGAATTCTAGGTCTATTAATCCCGGCTTCTTTGAGCAGAAGCGCTTCGTCTAAAAGAGCCACAGCCAAGAACTCGGCCCCTTCCTCTACACATGTCCTGGCTACCTCCAGAATCCCGTGCCCGTACGCGTTAGCCTTCACAACCGGCATCAAGCGAGCTGTCCCTACAAGCAGGTTTCTCAATTCTTTTAGGTTGTGGGCTACAGCCCCCAAGTCTACCTCTGCCCAGGTTGGTCTTGCCAGATGCATCATGATCTTGCCAATGCCCTCACCACGTCATTTCTGGTCACTATCCCTACCACCTTGCCGTCGCGCACCACCGGAACCCTGTTGATAGATTTTGCCGTCATCAGCCGAGCAATATCGAACAGTGGAGTATCCTCATCTACTGCTGCAACCTGTGTGGTCATGATATCTTTGACCTTGGAAGCCGTGAACCTCTTTAGCTCCTCATTAAACCGGCGCGGGCTCTGCAGAAAGATGATGCTGTCGAACAACGTGATGTAAAAGGGCAATTCGAGATCACGGGCTTTGATCATGAGGTCACTTTCCGTGACCACCCCAACCAGCTTTCCGGTGTCATCCAAAACTGGGACCCCGCTGATCCGCTTGTCGGCCAAAATCTTAGCCACTTCTTCTACACTTTGTTCCGGCCGGACAGTTATAACCTCTTTGGTCATTATGTCTTTCGCTTTCAATTTAAGACCCCTTTTCTAAAGAATATTACTAAGGCACCTTCATCTTGACTCGAAAGCCTTCAAAACCGCTGGGATATAATGCACGATATCCATAGCATTCAACCCCCGTTCCCCTTTTTCTTTCTTGGCTTCGTCTCCGGCTTTCCCGTGAACGTAAACACCTGAAATCGCTGCCTGGTCAGGTAGCAGGCCCTGGGCCATAAAACCGGCAATTATCCCGCTTAATACGTCACCGCTCCCAGCCGTAGCCATACCGGGATTTCCCGTAACATTTACATATACATCCCCGCCGGGAGTGGCTATGACCGTGTTGTGCCCTTTAAGTACCAGGGTTACTCCCCATTCGGAAGCAAACCCACGGGCTACTTCCAAACGATCCGCCTGGATATCGGCTACACTGAGTCCTGAGAGACCGGACATTTCTCCTGGATGAGGTGTAAGGATTACCGGGATTTGACGGTCCTTAAGAACGCCCAGGTCTTCTGCTAAAGCATTCAACCCGTCAGCATCTATAACCACCGGTACCCCCGCTGTCTCAAGTATAAACCTGATCACGGCTCTGGCTTCGGGGTACCTCCCCATTCCCGGTCCCGCCACGCAAACCGATGTCCTCTCCAACAAACTCTGCAGAGCTGGAAGCGCCTCTAGTGAGATGGTCTTGAGCGAAGTCTCGGGCAAAGGAGTAGTCATCACCTCTATCAACCTGCTCTCTATCGCTGGCTGCAAAGATTGGGGTACCGCGGCTGTCACCAATCCGGCCCCGCTGCGCAGTGCGGCCTCGGCTGCCATAACTACAGCCCCAGTAAGTCCTACCGAACCCCCAACTACCAAAACATGTCCAAAACTTCCCTTGTGAGTCTCTGCTGGTCGCGGTAGAAACCAAGGAGCCACCCAATCCTCAGTTACCAGGTTAGTCTTGATATCCGGGGCCTCCAGCAAACAGCGGGGGATGGATATATCGCCTACGGTCAACATACCGGTGTAGCTCCGCCCGGGCTCCAAGAAAAAAGCCTTCTTGGGCAAAGCCATGGTAACCGTCCAGGTCGCCCGGATTGCCTCTCCCCGAACCTTACCTGTATCAGCTTCTACTCCCGAAGGAATATCGACCGCCACCACCGGCTTCCCTGACTGGTTGACCATTTTCACCACCTCGGACTCCGGGGAAGGCATCTCCCCGTGAAACCCGATACCATAGATGGCATCTACCACCAGGTCGCATCCAGACAGCGGCGCGAGCAACCCCTGCAATTCACCCGTGTCTGATACCACGAAAACCCGGCCACTGATGTTTTGCAATATGCGAAAGTTCAGCTCCGCATCGGGGGTCAATTCCGATGGTCTTCCGAGCAGGAAAGTATCCACGTGAAAACCGCTGTTGATAAGGTGCCGGGAAACAACAAAGCCATCACCCCCGTTATTGCCTTTACCGGCTATTACCACCACCCGGGGCAGCTTGATGCCTGCTAAAGCAGTCTGCACTGCCTCAACCACCCTTAACCCGGCGTTTTCCATCAAAACTATACTGGGGATGTGAAATTCGGATGAAGCGCGCCGGTCTAAATCCCTCATCTCTTGTGCTGATACTATTTTCAACGCTGTCCCCTCCTACCCTATACGGGCTACAACTACAGCAATCGCATTTTCCCGAGTATGAGAAAGACTGACATCTATCTCCCTCAGCTCGACCTCCCAAGCCTTCTCCCGAGCCCAGCCATACAAATTTAGCTCAGGCTTACCGCCTGGGCCCATTCCAACTTCGACCTCAGTAAACCTGACCTGACTTGACAGCCGGGGATGAAGCTTATGGAAAGCCTCCTTGGCCGCCCACCGCGCCGCCAAAGAAGGATAAGGATTTTTTTTCGAATAACAGTAGGATAATTCCGATTCGGTATAAACCCTTTTTAGGAAACGCGGTGTTCGCGTTGCAGCCCGCTCGATGCGGCTAATTTCGGTAATATCTACTCCCACCAAAAGCAAAAAACCACGTCCCTCTTTTTCTAAAATTATTTATCAATCATCTCCAAAATAAAAGCCCCGAATACCATTTTCAGGGCAGAAAACCTGTCTTTCATAGGTTTCTCTAACAATTACTGTAATGCCATGTAGATTTCTTTTAAGCTTTAGCTGCATCAAGAGCCTCCAGCTCCCGCTTTTCTGTTTCGGTAAGGATCTTAGTCATGTCCAGCATTATCAGCAACCGGTTGTCAAGTTTGCCAACACCCGTAAGATATTCTGCCGTTATTCCTCCTATAATGGCAGGCGGCGGCTCAATGTTGGAAAGTGGTAGCCGTAAAACCTCAGTCACCTCGTCCACCACTATGCCAACCGTCTGCCCCCCTACTTCCACTACTATGATACGGCTGTCGTCCGTCTGTTCGGCCGTAGTCATGGCGAAGCGCTTCTTGAGATCTATGACCGGTATTATATTCCCTCTCAGGTTAATGATGCCTTCGACAAAATCAGGGACTTGAGGTAGTTTGGTAGGTTTCGTAAGACGGTTGATCTCCTGAACCTGGGTAATCGGCACCCCGTATTCACACACGTTGTCCCCAGCCCGTAAAGTAAATACCACTAGTTGAATCTCCTCTGCCATCGTATCTCCCTCCTGTTTTCTGTTTGAGCCCGCCGGTTTAAAGCCTCAAATTGCACCTACATCCTTTATGCTATTTTACTATTTATTCGATACTGTCCGTTAATCTTCCTGTTCTCAATCAGATTTTCTAAGTCAGGCCCGTATCCATTTCCCGCTGACCTTTGTCGTCGATCTCGCGCGTAGGACCGCTTCAGCAGTCTCTTTTCTCGGAGTTCACATCTGGGTTATGCTTTTTATTTTCCCTCGAAGGAAAAATAGAATGATTGCCGAATAATCATAATTGATTACTGATTCCAGTTGTCCGATTTCTGCCCTTGGAAGAGGAATGCATTCGCAGCTCGGTTTGCAGCACGTCGATAATGAGAGGAGGTGGCTTGGGGAACCGCAACAAGTTGGGATAAGAGTATGCAAGAAAAAGATGTAGAGCTTTGGGGAGTGGTATGTGTATGGCGGGGGAAAACACTTTTAGGGCTATAGTTGTGGATCAAGTCGACGGGAAGATAGTCGCCGAGATCAAGCAGTTGACCGTCGATGATCTTCCACCGGAAGACGTGCTCATTAAAGTGGACTACTCAACAGTCAATTTCAAAGAAGGCCTGGGTTTCGCGGGACGAAACAAGATTTTTCGCAAGTTCCCCATGGTGCCAGGGCTAGATCTCGCTGGAACCGTCGTGGAATCAGCTTCTCCTGACTTCAAACCCGGGGACCAGGTTATACTGAACGGTTGGAGTGTCGGCGAAAGATATTGGGGAGGTTACTCCCAGATGGCTCGGATCAAGTCCAACTTCCTCATCCCGCTTCCGAAAGGTATGGACACCAAGAAGGCCATGCAAATAGGAACCGCCGGGTATACCGCGATGCTCTGCGTCATGACCCTGGAGGAAGCCGGAGTTACCCCGGACAAGGGTCCGGTCATCGTAACCGGGGCAGCAGGAGGAGTAGGAAGCAACGCGGTCGCCATCCTGGCCAACCTGGGATATCACGTAGTAGCCCTCACCAAGCCGGACCAAGAGCACACTCACGGTTTCTTAAAGGAGATCGGAGCCAAAGAGTGCATATCAGGTCCCGAGTGGTCTGAGGAACCGAGTCCCCTGGAGCACCAACGGTGGGCCGGAGCGGTGGACACCGTGGGAAGTGTAGTTCTGTCCCGACTCTTGTCAGAGATGAATTACGGAGGTTGCGTTGCTGCCTGCGGACTGGCCGGGGGACACAACTTCAAGACCACTGTTATGCCCTTCATTCTGCGCGGGGTTAGCCTCAGAGGCGTGGACTCGGTCTGGTGCCCAAACCCCAGGAGGATAGCCGCCTGGGATCGCCTGGTAACCGACATGCCTGATTCTTCGCTGGAGAGGATAAACAAGCTCATTTCGCTGGAAGAAGTCCTGCATTACGTGAAGGAGATCCTAGAAGGAAGAGTGTACGGGCACCTGGTCGTCGACGTGAACAAGTGACGAGAGTAAAAAAGTAGTACCTAGAGCGCTCATCGAGAGACGTCCGGAAACATCCGGTACAAGCATGCCGTATGTTGTTATTTTTTTATCAAATGGGAGGGAGTTGAATAAGATGAGTAACGTGATTCCTGCCGGGACCAAGATCCCTTGCCGGGTCAGCCGCACCCTCGATGTCGGCGATTTTTCCATCCTGCACCAGCTCACCTGGTTTAACATGGCCGTCCACAGTAACTCCGAGTACGCCAAAGGAACATGGTTCAAGGAGCGTTCCTTGGCCGCCCCGGTCATATTTGTCGTGGCCGACGGACTAGTCCACAACGCCGATACAGTGGCCGAGCTCTTGGGCAACTACGGCTACGAGATTTACGCCTACGTAGGGATCGACAACGTCAAGGTCACCAAGCCAGTCCTTTTCGGCGACACACTAACGGCCCAGGCCGAAGTAGTCGATTTCCGCTCGACCAAGAACCCCGACATGTTCCTCTTCGTTTACCACAACAAAACTTATAACCAGCGCAACGAGCAGGTAATCGAGTATACCAGCAGCATGTTGGTCAAGAAAAAGGCCTAGGGCTTTAGAGAGCAACCGCCAATCAGGAACTGCCACATAAAAGACAGAGGCAGAAAACGCAAACTGAGATAGGATTTTGGGGCCGTCAGCACGGTATGTCTGCTTGCGGCCCTTGTTATTGACACATTGACACAAGGGGACGGTTCTTCCGTGTCAATGTCTAAGCCTTACGGACAAGGTGGAATGGCAAGCCGGTTATCCTGCTTATTTGCCGAAGGCTTAGTCCTTCATTTCTTAAACGACGCAATATTTTGTTTCGCGCATCCTGATCCATGGTCTGTAAGGCCGTTACCGGTTTACCCTTCATTATTATCCTCGTAATTTCATATGCTTTGCTTTCGCTAATTCGTTTGGTTTCATCGCAATCTAGGCAACGGTCTTCGTTATCCTCTTCCGTAAATTTTTGAAGTACCTCAATCGCTCTTTTTTTATCCTTATGTACAATGTCCAGGATTTGACTGGTATCAGGAAATGTAGAAATATTACGATCCGCTTTATAATAAGCAGCACAACTGCTCCATTCATATTCTTCTGGTTTATTGCTGATGAGGGCTTTGACGGGATTTTGGTGGATGTAGCGAATGACTGTCAGTAGGTATGCATCGTCCTCTACGCATTCACTCTTAAAGCGATCTTGAAACACGTGACCAATTCTTTCGTATTTCCAATTGTACCAGTAGGCGTAACTTACACCCAAGCGTTTCATAAACACTGATATATGGCCATCGTTTTCTCTTAATAATAAATGAACGTGATTGGTCATCAAGCAGTACCCGAGTACGCTTACCCCACTTTCCAACGATACCCTTTTTGCAGTTTCCAGGTATCTCCGAAAATCGTCTTCTTCATGAAAGATATCCTGCTGGCCGATTCCCCGTACTATAACATGGTAGATTCCTGTTTTACTCTTTTCTCTTGGCTTCCTGGGCATGCTTCACGCGCCCTTCTCCCTTTTCTCAGATTCTAGCATGCTTTTTCCTTTGTCACAAGAGAACCGTCCCCCTGTGTGTCCGTCGGGACGACCCCTGGTTCTACTACAACCGGCTCAGGCAACACCGGCAGTGCTGATAAACCAGTATTTAACCCGGGACCTCCTGATATAAATGGACCATCGGTATCTGCTACGCTGGAGCCACCCAAACAACTGTTGAACTGGACCGGCAGATGGGATACCAACTATGGAATACTTGTGCTTACCCAGAACGGTAATCAGGTAACAGGAACTTATCCAAATGGAACCTTGACCGGAACCGCATCGGGTAACGTCCTAACCGGGACTTTTGATGAAGGCGACGGCTATACAGGACCTTTCACATTTACTATGTCTGCTGATGGTAGAAGTTTTACCGGTACTTGGCACTATTACGGCAGTACTGAAAACGGAACCTGGAATGGAACCAGAATAACAAATTAATGTAAAAGGTGAATCGAAATCAAGTAGGAGGGGGTGATTAACACCCGTCCCCTCACACTACCGTACAATACCGTTCAATATATGGCGGTTGACACAGATGGACAGAAACTACGATAACATTCGGCTAAGCTGATGAGCCCTTGGTTACGCCAGTAGGCTAGACCCAGGGCTTTCTTTACCTCCAGTTTGCGGGTAAAGAGCAAAAATCGTTGCCACGGGTGAACGAAAAGACCCAAAAACAGCGATTTAGTGCTACTTCTCTCCTAAAAACTGCGATTGCATATATGCACCCTACAGGGTAATTGGCGGCTTCCTTGAACCACCTGCGCCACCGCTAGCTCAGTAAGCGGACGGTTCCGCGGTTTATTTTCTGACAATAAACCGCAGGAACCGTCCCCCTGGTTGCCCCTTTTACCACAGCCCTTTGTTCGTCGTGGGCAAGAAGGCTGTGGGTCCAGGTAACACGGTCTCTATATTATGCATCCCCTGGTATTACCGAGCCATATGAGGCTCTGACAACAGAATTGAAAAAAGGAATTTCTTTGTGAAGGATTTACCAAAATGTTGTCGAATTAACTGGAAAACAGTGCCTTTGTCCCATGACCTGGGCCTTGAAGGAGGTATTTTGATGAATTGGCTGCGTAACATGCCTACGATGACCAAGATGATGCTGGCCAGCACCCTTATGGTGGTGCTCATCGGTGTGGTAGGTGGCGTGGGGTGGAACGGGATGTCGAACATCCAAAAGCACCTGCAGACCATATACGACAGTCGGTTCGTCCCCACTCTGGATCTTGCCACAGCCAGCGAGGCGGTCAAAGCTCTGAGAGGCGATTTATGGAAAGCCCAGGGAGCCGCCAGCGAGACTGTCAGGAATGAAGCCTTCGACCAGCTGAAATCCGATTTCGAAACCCTAGACCGAGCTTTAGGCGCTTACGGGCAAAGCCGTATGACCGAGCGCGAAAAGGAGCTTTTTAACCAGGTAAGGGCTAACATGGCCCAGTACCGCAAGGTGGCCGAGCCTTTCGCCGGGATGTTCGGGCCCGGTTATACCGCGGAGCAGAGGGACAAATACCTTACCGAGGTGGTCCGCCCCTACCGCCAAGCTGCTGAACAGAGCATGGCTGACCTCTACCAGCTCAACCGGGAAATGGCTAGCCAGTTGCGGCAACAGGCAGAAGAGAACTATGCTAATTCGACAAAGTTCATAATAGTTTTTACCCTGGTAGTTCTCGTAGCGGCCTTCGGGAGCGGTATCGGTATCGGAAGAGTGATAGCCGTGCCTTTGAAAACCGCAGTCGGGCAGCTTCAAACGGTGGCCCAGGGGGACCTAAGCCAGGAAGTTCCTCCGTCCCTGGTTGAACGCAAAGACGAGATCGGCGATGTGGGCCGGGCCTTGCAGGTCATGACTGCAGAACTGCGAAAGCTTATGCGGGAGGTAGTAAGTAGTGCTCAGGAAGTGGCAGCTTCGAGCCAGCAGCTGTCCGCCACCTCTGAGAACGTCTCCGCCAACATGGAGGAGGTATCGGCTTCGGTTGAAGAAATAACCGCGGGGCTCCAGACGGTTTCTGCCTCGGTAGAAGAGATCACTGCCTCCAGCGAAGAGATGACCGCTTCGTTGAACCAGTTGGCAACGGAAGCTAAGAAGGGAGCGGAAACTTCAACCGTTGTTGAAGAGAGAGCCGGGTCCGTCCAGCAGCAAGCCCAAGCATCACGTAGTGAAGCTCATTCCATTTATCGAGACATAGAAGAGAAGGTGGCGTTGGCGGTCAAAGAAGCAGAAATCGTGACCGAGATAACCTCTTTGGCCGACTCCATCGCCGGGATTGCTGCCCAGACCAACCTCCTGGCCCTAAATGCTGCCATCGAGGCGGCCCGGGCCGGGGAGCAGGGCCGCGGCTTTGCGGTAGTAGCTGAGGAAGTGAGGAAACTGGCGGAAGAAACCTCTACCTCCGTCGCCGGCATCAAGAGCCTGACCGACAACGTGACCCATTCCATCGAAAGCCTGGTGTCGCACGTCAGCGAGCTGTTATCCTTCGTCACGGAAAAAGTCATCAAGGACTACGACCAGCTGGCAACTGTTGGCGAGCAGTATGCCCAGGATGCGGGTACGTTTAACAGCCTTTCGGTCCAAACCGCGAACATGAGCGGGCAGGTCCTGGCCACCGTCACCGAAGTAGCCAAAGCTATAGAGTCGGTAGCCCAGACCATGGATGAGAGCACCAAATCGGCATCCGAAATCGCTAAAGCGACGGAAACCACTACGGCATCGGTGGTGCAGGTAGCAGAAGCGGCCGCCCGCTTAGCCGAGACCGCCCAAACCTTAAATCAATCGGTGTCTCGCTTCCGGCTTTAGGAACAGGTGAGGATTTGAGATTCTCGAATCGCGTCTTTGGTCACGGGCATCACCCATATTCCTTGCCAAGAGGTTGGCCTTTACTCGAAGACTCGTTAATAGGTGGTAAAGAACTCTACGAGCTTACCCACCACCTTCCGGTCAAACTGGTAACCGGAGTTGTGCTTCAACTCCTCCAGCGCTTGTTTGACATTTTTAGGTTTGGAACGATAAGAACGATAGCTGACCATGGCATCGAGCGCGTCGGCCACGGCGACAATTCTTGCAGCCAAGGGAATCTCAGTACCGGACATGCCGTAAGGATATCCTTTCCCATCAACACGTTCGTGGTGGAATTCGACGATATCCAGAACTACCCGTTTTTCCGTTTCAGGCACGTTCTTCATGATGGAAAGCGCGATTTCCCTACCGAGGGAAGGATGTCGCTGCATCATCGCCCGTTCTTCGGGTGTCAGCGCACCGGTCTTATGCAACACGATTTTCGGTATTGCCGTCTTGCCCAGGTCATGGATCAAGGCTCCTAAATAGACATATTGAGCTGCGTCAGAAGGGAGACGCAACAGATGGCTCAGAAAATAAGAAACCTGAGCGACCTTCTGGCAATGCAGGTAAGTATCGGGGTCATACTGCCAGAGTTTTTTCTGGCACCTGCGAGTTTTGACCAAAATCCTAGCCGACACCCCGTCGAAAACTCTGTTATTCAACATGAAGCCCCCGCTTCCAAACAGAATTCCGCGGCAAAAGCATGCTGTATCCAGCGCAGTTTTCCTCTGCCCATACTACGTACCTCCCCAGCCCTAAAACCGGAAGTTTACATAAAACAAGACCCGGGCCAAAACAAACTTTGTCTTTAACCGGGTCTCCGATGCGTCTCACCAGGTCTTGATATTGGCAGTGCTTAAGAAAGCCGCTGAGCAGCAGGGCAACGTTCGCCCTTCCGCTGCGCTTCATTTCAAACCCACATACGAGCTTATTGATTGATTG